>CAZKSK010000029.1:0-14772 GCA_964555225.1 uncultured Bacteroides sp. | reverse complement strand
GTAAGTATGTTGTTGTTTTTTGGAGAAGCTGTGATGTTATGGAGTGTTTTTACATTCAGTCGTCTAGAGGTCTTGGATTTCTATCAATCTGTTATAATCAATATCATATATGCATTATTGGCCGTAATTATTTTGCTAGCAATAGAATATGCGGTTTTGATTGTTGTTTCGGATAATATAAATATATTTTTATCATCGTTGCCAGCAAGAATGTTTTCATTATTTGTAATATATGTTTCATTTCGCAGATATTATATTATAAACAGACCTGAAGAAGATAATTATAATCAGGAAGATAATTTAAAACTGGATACGGATAGTGAAAAAGCTATTCCGGAAACTATAGAAAGAATAACGGTGAAAGTAGGAACAAAAATAAAGGTTATTCCTATTGAAGATTTGATTTGTTTGAAGGCAGAAGATGATTATGTATCTATAATAACTGCAGAAGGACATTGGTTAAAAAGTGAACGGTTAAAAGATTATGAATTATTGTTACCGGCTGACAGATTTGTCCGTATACATCGTTCATGTATTGTAAATATCAGTATGATAACAAAAATAGAGCGTTATGGACAAAAACAATTATTGGTGTTGAGTAACGGTCAGTCCATTCGTATCAGCTCAACCGGTTATAAGTTATTACGTGCAAAATTGAATTTGTAGATAAGGGTATAAAGTATTATAGCAAGTATAAAATATTAAATAAATTATTTTTTAGATATATGAATATAGAATATACAGACGGAACAGATGAGCGTTTTATAAAATTGTGTCAACAATTAGACTCGTTTTTACAAAAACTAATAGGAGCTGATAAACAGAAAACTCAGTATGCACAGTATAATGCTCTTGCGGATATACATGATGTTGTATTGATTATAGATGAAGGAGAAGTTGTTGGTTGTGGAGCTGTAAAACAATATGATGAACACACCATGGAAATGAAACGAGTGTTTGTAAAAGAAGAATGCAGAGGCAAAGGGTTTGGTCGAATGATCGTAGCAACTCTTGAATCTCTGGCAAAAAATAAGAAAATGACGAGATTAGTATTAGAAACAGGTGTGCTATTGATTGCTGCTCAAAAAATGTATATGTCATGCGGTTTTGGTATAATAGAAAACTATGATCAATATAAAGGATTGGAAGATTCTATATGTATGGGTAAAGAGATATAGAACAGGAGCCAATATAAATTCCTAATAATAAGTAAAAAATATAAAAGAATAAAGAGACTTAACAATCGGATAGTTTATGGTAAAGATTGAAACAGAACGATTGATTCTTAGAAATATCGTAGATAAAGATGCTGCTGATATATTTGAATATGCAAGAGAAATAAATGTCGGACCAAATGCCGGATGGAAACCTCATGAGAGTATTGAAGAAACAAAGGAAATTATGAAACAGATATTTATTGATCAACCTAATGTGTTTGGAATGGTGTTGAAAGCAAGTAATAAAATGATAGGTTCCGTAGGACTTATTGACGATCCCAAACGTGCCAATCCGTATGCAAAAATGCTTGGTTATGCAATGTCAGAGCATTATTGGGGACAGGGCTTGATGACAGAAGCATCGAAGGCTATAATTGATTTCGGATTCAGAGATTCTCAGACTCACATTATTACTTGTTCCTGTTATACTTTTAATAAACGTTCACGCAGGGTAATAGAGAAATGTGGATTCAAATATGAAGGTCACTTACGTCAATGTGAAATACGTTATGATGATGAAGTAATGGATATGGATTTTTTTTCATTATTAAGAGAAGAATATTTATAAGGTTATGAAGAGAATTGTGTTGGGTTTTATGCTTACGTAAATTTTCTTTTTAACTTTCTTGTTATTGCGAATAGTAAAGAATAAGTGTCGTAATAAGACGATAGAATATAGAAAACGAATTAAATAATGATAAATATGAAAAAAGAAGTATTATTTGTCCTTCTTAATGATTATGCAGATTGGGAAGGTGCTTATGTTGCTACGGCATTGAATAAAGGAGTGGTGCCGGGTAGTGAAATTATATATACAACAAAAGTTTTGGCTCCTACAACAGAAGATGTTCATTCTTTAGGAGGTTTTCGCACAGTGCCCGATTATAGTTTTGATGAAGTTCCCGAAAATTATGCAGCATTGATATTAATAGGTGGTGAGAGTTGGAAATCACCGGAAGCAGAATGTGTAGCATCCATTGTTAGAAAAGCGATCGAACAGGGAAAAGTCGTAGGTGGAATTTGCGCTGCAGCTTCTTTTCTGGCAGCCCATGGTTTTTTGAATGACGTGAAACATACAGGTAATGGTGTGGATAACCTGAAGCAGTGGAGTGGGGATAAATATACCAACGAATTTAATTATATTGAAGCCCAGGCTGTGAGCGATAAGAATATTGTGACAGCCAATGGTACCGGATGTCTTGAATTTACTCGTGAATTACTCTTGCTGCTTAAAGCCGATACAGAGGAAAAAATCAATGAATTTTATGATTTCCAAAAGGATGGTTTTATAAGATATTTCTCCAAAAATGGTTTTATAAAATAGTTGTCCGTTTATTACTATCAGAAATTATATGTAAGCGGTATTTTTGTCTTATAATTTAAAACGACTAATAATAAATGGAAAAATTTCTAGATATTGCTCTTGATAATCAGCGGCATGCTTATAAAATTATCAAGCAAACTAAAATAATAGATATTTGGCATTCTGTTGGTGCCCAGATAAATCTTGTCGGTTCTTTGAAGATGGGATTACTTATGAAACATTGTGATATAGATTTTCATGTTTATACTTCGCCGTTCAATTTTAATGCGAGTTTCATTGCTATGGGGAAACTGGCAGAAAATAGTCATATAAAAGTTGTTACATATCATAATTTTCTTGATATGGAGGATCATTGTGTACAATGGCAAGCTATATATGAAGATGATGATAACAGACAATGGCAGATAGATGTTTGCCATATAATGAGAGATTCACGGTATGACGGCTATTTTGAACATGTTGCCGATAGGATACTTAAAGCTCTTACAGATGAAACAAAAAAGGCTATTTTGTGTCTTAAATATAAGACACCTGAAAGTGAGCATATTATGGGAATAGAGTATTATCAGGCTGTTATCCGTGATGGAGTGAGGACTTATGAAGATTTTGAGAACTGGAGAAAAAGTCATTCTACAGAAGGAATTGTAGAATGGATACCATGATACAAAGATGAAAAATAATCCGAAAGAACTTGAAATTCAAAATATTGGCCACCTGTTAATTAAATATGCATTGCCGTCTGTTATTGCTTCGGCAGTAATGTCTATGTTTAATATTGTTGACAGTATCTTTATCGGTCATGGTGTCGGGGCTTTGGGCCTGTCCGGACTTGCTGTTGTGCTACCGTTCATGAATATGATGGTAGCTTTTTCGAGCCTTGTTGCTATTGGAGGAGCAAATTTAATGTCAATACGTCTGGGACAGAAAGATTATAACAGTGCGGAAATAATATTAGGTAATGTCGTAACATTGAGCATTGTTTATGCTGTTGTATTGAATGTTGTTTGTTATGTTTTTCTTGATGAAATATTGATGCTTTCAGGAGCATCTTCTCAAACATTACCCTATGCTCGTGATTTTATGGAAGTTTTCCTTGCCGGAAATATATTTACGCAATTATTTTTTAATCTCAATGCCATGCTTCGTTCATCTGCCGTTCCTCAGAAGGCAATGATTGCGATGATCGGGACGGTCATTATAGATATAATTCTAAATCCGATTTTTATTTTCGGAATGAATATGGGTATGCGGGGAAGTGCGTTGGCTACAGTTTTGTCACAAGCAATAATGTTCGGTTATCAGTTACATTTTTTTTGTGATGATCATAATTTTATTCATTTTAAAAAAGGCATATTTCGATTAAGAAAACGAATCGTAATGGATTCCATGTCCATTGGCATGTCACCTTTTTTCATGAATTTGACAGCTTGTTTTGTGGTTATTATTATTACAAATAGTTTAAATCGTTATGGTGGAGATATGGCTGTTGGCGCATATGGAATAATCAATCGTTTTATGTTTATCTTTATTATGATTATACTTGGTTTGATGCAAGGCATGGAACCTATTGTCGGTTATAATTATGGTGCAAAATTATATCCGAGAGTTTTAAGGACATTGAAACTTTCGATAATTTGTGCTACGGTTATATCAGCATTCGGTTTTACACTTGGGGAATCCGTTCCAGGCATTGTTGCTTCATTATTTACAAATGATAACGCCTTGATAAAAATGTCGGTTATTGGTATGAGAATAATGATGTTGGCTGTTCCGTTATTAGGTTTTCAGATTATATCGACAGGTTTCTTTCAAAGTATTGGATATGCTAAAACGGCAATTTTCCTTTCTTTACTGCGTCAACTTATTCTAATAGTACCGGCACTCTTCATTTTACCACATTTCTTTGGGCTTAATGGTATATGGATGAGTATTCCTGTGAGTGATGTGCTTGCTACAATTATTTCGGGAGTGATGCTTGTTCGGCAATATTGGAAATTCAAAGATATTTATTTGTGTCAATAATGATGTTACAAAAGTCTTATTGAATAAGAACAAGGGATGGAGGGCTTCGGCTATTGTGAATTAATAAGAAAAATAATCTGATATAGGAGTACATCTTTCGAGATACTCTGTTGGCGTATAACCAGAAAAAGTTCGAAATTCTTTTATCATATGTGACTGGTCGTAAAAATCACATGAATAAGCTAGTTGTGCAAATCCTATATTAGGATTACTATTCAGAAAATATAAGGCTCGTTGCATGCGTATTGTTCGAATAAATTGTTTAGGTGGAATCCCGAAGTTTTCATTAAAAGCTCTTCGAAATTGTCTTTCACTTAGACATGCCTTATCAGCTAAATAAAGGATATCGACTTTTGGTAACAAGTCAATTTGATTTTGCACAAATTTCCATCGTTTCAGTTCATAATTAGGAATATTATACAGTCGATGGGTAAAAAATTTTTCAAGTAATCTTATGCAATCCATATCATCGTCATTTCCGATGATGTTTTTTGATAATTCTTTTAGTTCTATATCAGAAATATCTTCTGTCGAAACTTTTAATCCGCTGAATAAATTAGCGGGTTGACGAAGCAGAAGCTGTGACATGTATGGCTGTAATACTGCAACTATCATATTAAGATCGCCAGTAGATGCTACATCATAATAAGTGATAGCTTGTCCGCCTATAAATGATTGAAACTGTATTGTACTATTATTTTTAATATGAAGACAACGGTTTCGATGAAAGACAATTTGTATGCAACCAATGGGTGTGATGCGTTCTGTAATGGTAATGGGATTATCGTCTCTCAATATCCAAAAATGGTGGATATAAGGAGATAATATTCTTGATGGCTTTATAGTTTTGTATAATTGCATGTTGCAAAAGTAGTAATTTGGGAATTAATTTAATAGTAAAAATCGGACATCATTTATCAAAGTCCGATTTTTACTATCATATTATTCAATTCTGAAATAATTTTGCGTGTTTATATTATGAATATAATTATGATTGTACATTCTATAACCATTACATTTGATGCTCCGTTTTGGATAGTCTTGTTTGAGATATATGATAAAGAAGGATATTCTGTTGCTCGCAAAATTATTGGTACATCAGAACCTATAGGTTCCGATATCTTGATGTTTTTTGATAATCTCGATTATAGTAAATTGGAATATACGAATCCATTGATGGGCAAAATGGCAGATAAATGCCGATTAGGTAGTAGTTATAAAAAAAGGCAAAAAAAAATAAAGAAAGAAATGGATATTTATGATTTTAAAAACACTTTTACTAAAGCACAAAGAGAACTAAAAAAACAATTTATGAAAATTAAAATTGAACAAAAAATGGAAAAGAAGAATTTAAATAAAAAAGAAAATGAACGTAAATTTCAACTAAAACAGTCCAAAAGGCATGAGAAACATAAAGGGCATTAGCCACATTTGCAATTTATATATCAAAATGTATTAAATATCTATATTATAAAGTAATGTTTTTTGTTTGATTATGTATCTTTGTTATTACAATGTATAGGAATATATAGATGTCATTATATGGAAACTATTCAATGTCAGAAAAAAATAAAAAATCAGCAAGATTGGAAAAGTGAACAATATTGTTTCATATTATTTTTGCACACGTAATGTAACAGAAAATATGCAACAAAGATTATCAACAGTAGAAGAATACTCAAGGCGAATAAATATCGTTGTCGAATATATTAATAATCATTTGGCAGATGATATCGATTTAGAAACACTGGCCAATGTTTCTAATTTTTCACCTTATCATTTTCATCGTATTATGAAAGCATTTTTAGGCGAACCGATTGGAGCTTTTATTACAAGGATGCGAGTGGAGACTGCAGCTCGACTATTACGCTATACGAATATGTCCGTTCGAGAAATAGCCTACAGCGTAGGATATGATGTACCTTCTTCTTTGTCGAAAATCTTTAAGCAGTTTTATGGTATTACACCTATTGATTATAAGAATAATAAATCGTACATAATTATGAAACCGTTAAGAATCAATTCCAATTTGGAATTAAAAGAAAGAATCGTTAATATGGAACCGAAGCAGGTTATTTATATTCGACTAGTTGGTGAATATAAAAGCAATGATTATTGCAAAGCCTGGCAGAAATTATGGAGCTATATACGTGTGTCAAAACAGTTTTCTGTAGGGATGGAAAATATATGCAATAGTTCAGAGATTTCCGGTGTTATCGAGAAAATGCTTCATGAAGGTAACATAGCTCATATAGGAATATATCATGATGACCCGAAAGTAACAGAAAGTGATAAGTTACGGGCAGATGTATGTTTAGCGCTTCCATTCAAAATGAGGCCAAAAGGTGAAATCGGTGTAAAGGAAATTGCCGGTGGTAAATATTTAACATACATGTATCAAGGACCATATGATAATCTTAGTATTGTTTATGATACTATATATGGTAAGTATTTGCCTGAAAGTGGCTGTCAAATAGCTTCACGGCCGGGTTTCGAAGTATATTTCAATGATCCTGAATGTACGGAACCTGATAAATTGAAAACAGAGATTTATGTCCCTGTTATATAGAGAAAATTGAAAAGGCTGCAGAATAATACTGTAGCCTTTTATAAGATTATATTAAATGAAAACAGAGAAAAAAGAAGTAAACGATATTAACGAGACTAAAGATACTATAGTGGATATTGTTTTTTATTTATTTGGAATATGAGTTTTATTATTTTAAATTTACAAGATAAATGTAGAATTTATGGAGAAGGAAATTAGAAATGACAGAAATTTAATTGCTTATTGTGGTTTGTATTGTGCTGCATGCAGGAAATATACTGCCGGGAAATGTCCGGGATGTCGAAAAAATGTGAAAGCTTCATGGTGTAAAATTCGTATATGCTGTGCAGATAATAACTATAATACTTGTGCAGATTGTAAAATGAATCTTCGTGAATGTAAAAAGTTCAATAATTTTTTTAGTAAATTATTTGCTTTGATTTTCAAATCTGATCGTGAAGGATGTATCCATCGTATTCGAGAAATAGGTGAAGATGAGTACGCAAAAGAAATGAGTGAGAAGCGAATGATTACAATGAAGAAATGAAATGCTGAAATTTGTAAAAGAGACTATTTTTGAAGTTTTGCAACTTTTCAATTTTAAATAACGTCTAATAATATGACAGAATTAAATAGAAAACTTAAAAATTAAAGAAAATGATTTTATCGACAACTCCCACTTTTGAAGGGAAACATATTACAAGTTATTTAGGTGTAGTTACTGGCGAAACAATTATTGGTGCAAATATCTTAAGAGATATTTTTGCAGGAATTCGTGATATTGTTGGTGGACGTGCTGCATCTTATGAAGAAGTTCTTCGTGAGGCAAGAGAAGCTTCATTGAAAGAAATGGGGGAGCGTGCGGCCCAAAGAGGTGCTAATGCAGTAGTGGGTATAGATCTTGATTATGAGACGGTAGGTAATGGAGGAAGTATGCTGATGGTTACAGCAAGCGGTACGGCTGTAATTGTAGAATAAGTGAAAAAAGCAAATTGATAAGTTCATTCAGAGAGCGTATTTATCCTTTGCCTAACATAGTTCGTTTCCTATATTCTTTAGGAGATATTCCAACATATTGTTTAAAATATTTACCGAAGAAAGATTGTGTGGGAAAATTAAAATAAGATGCAATTTCTTTAATACTGGAATTTGAATATTGTAGTTTTTGTTTAGCATCAACGATAACCATTTCAATTATCCATTGCAGGGCTGATTTGCCGCTTTTCATTTTTATAATAGAAGAAAGGTAATTGGGTGTAATACATAGTTTGTCAGCATAAAAAGCGACTTCTCTGTGTGACTGATAATTATGATATAGTAAAATGGTAAATTTCTGAAATAATAAATCATTTCTGTCTTGAAAAATAGGTTGAAGTGGTTTATTAGTAAAGAAAATGTTAACTATTTCGCAGCATAACGTAGTTCCTAATGAAAAAATCAATTCTCTAATTATCCTTTTTTGTATTGGGTTTGTGACAGATTCACTTTCAAGTCTTATTCGATTATCCAACGAAAAAAGCATTAATCTTATATCTTCATATTGTTTTTTGTTCAGAGATATGCAAGGATTCTTTTTAAATTGTAGTTGATTAGTAATATCCAACATTTTATTGATTACAGGAAGTATGAATTCAAAATTGGTTTTAATGAATATGCAATTGAATTCATTATCCAAAGAAAGCACTTGGACAAAAAGAGATGGAGTAAAAAAAAACATATCTTGTTTTGATATTGAATAACAGTGATTATCGATATTGACTTCAATGTGTCCTTGCGTGCAAAGGGCAACGCCGAAGATATTTTTTACCGAAATTACTTCATTTATATTCTTTAGAATAGGATCTTTGGTAGTTATAAAAGTGTATTCAAAAGGTAAATGTAATGAATTATCCATCTTTTTTTATAAGCAAAAATAATAGATTTACATGTAAAAAAGAACAATTTTTGTTATTTTTATTTTGTGATTTCTTTAAATCGAACAATCTATTTTATAAATCAATCTTTTTATTCAAAAAGGGATAGCCTACTTTTGCGGGAAAATTAAATAAAGGGATTATGTTTTATCAAAAAAGAAAAATAATGATTTGTGCTATTTGCACAATTTGTTTTTGGGGTTGCTCAATGCGATCGAATACAAATGAGACGGAACAGATATCGGTAAAAACAATTACAGTAAATACACAAGAACAAACAGGACGAAGAACCTATGTAGGGACTGTTGAGGAATCTTTTGGATCTCAATTAAGTTTTGCTACGGTGGGAACTGTGTCTAAAGTTCTAGTTGATGAAGGACAGGCTGTAAATAAGGGCCAAGTTTTGGCTATACTCGATAATACGTCGGCAAAGAATGCATTCCAGATAGCAAAATCGACTCTTAGTCAAACTCAAGATGCATTTAATAGACTTCAAACCTTATATAAAAAAGGCAGTTTACCTGAAATAAAATATATTGAAATTCAAACTCAATTGGCGCAAGCACAGGCTAGCGAACGTATAGCTTGTAAAAATTTGGAAGATTGTGTTCTTCACGCTCCTTTTGCCGGGTATATTTCAAAAAAAATTGTTGAAGTAGGTAATAATGTGATGCCTGGAGTCGGATGTTTCAAACTTGTGAAAATAGATCAGGTGAAAGTGAAAGTAGCTATTCCTGAAAAGGAGATTTCAGAAATAAAAATAGGTGATAGCATAGATTTTACGGTTGCTGCATTGAATGATAGAAGTTATATAGGAAAAGTCTTGGAGAAAGGTGTTCAAGCTAATCCTTTAAGTCACACTTATGATATAAAAATAAGTCAGAACAATCCGGATCATGCTTTATTACCGGGAATGGTTTGTAGTGTAGGGATAGATGTAAAAGATTTGGGTAAAGCTATTCTGATTCCTCAAAATGCTGTTATGATAGATGGAAACGATACCTTTGTCTGGGTGGTTGAGAATGGACAAGCAAGGAAACGTGTTGTGATTTCCGGAGGAGTAAATGATCAGGGAGTAATTATTACGGATGGATTGACAAATGGTGAGAAAGTTATTGTCAGTGGTCAAGATAAGGTTAGTGAAGCTTCAAAAATCAAAGAATCATGACTGATAGACTTAATAAACGTGATTTTATTGAAAGTGTGATGCATTATAAAAGCATCATGCTTCTGTTACTTGTAACAGCAGTTCTTTTGGGTATTTATTCTTTGATAGAGATGCCAAAGAATGAGTTTCCTTCTTTTACTATTCGACAAGGTGTAGTGGTTGGCGTTTATCCAGGGGCCACTTCTAATGAAGTGGAAGAACAATTGACTCGTCCCCTTGAAAAATTCTTATGGGGGTTTAAGGAAATAAAGAAGGCGAAGACTTATTCGGAAACAAAAGACGGGATGTGCTATGTCTTTGTTGAACTTAACGATAATGTGACGAATAAGGATGAGTTCTGGAGCAAATTTAAGATTCGTCTCCAACAATTTAAAAGTAATTTGCCTTCGGGTGTATTGGCTCTTATAGCTAATGATGATTTTGGAGATACTTCTGCTATGCTTATTACACTTGAAAGTCGTGACAAAACTTATCGGGAATTACATGATTATATGACCGATCTTCAAGACCATTTACGTACTATTCCGGAAGTAGCTAATCTTCGGTTATATGGTGAGCAGCAAGAACAAATAGGTGTATATATAGATCGTGATCGCTTATCGGATTATGGATTAAATTCAGTGACTCTTTTAAGTACACTGACATCTCAGGGAATGACGGTGGTTAGTGGTTCTGTAGATGATCAAAATCAGGTTCGTCCTATTCATTTGCATTCGTCAATGAATACAGAAAATGATGTGGCACAGCAAATTGTTTATTCTGATCCGAATGGTAACGTGATTCGTCTGCGTGACATCGCTACGATTAAGAGGGAATATCCAGATGCAGATTCTTACGTAAAAAATAATGGAAAAAAATGCATTGTTCTTTCTCTTGAGATGAAAGAAGGTTGCAATATTGTGAAATTTGGAAAGAATGTAAAAGAAATTCTTAAAGATTTTCAGAAAAGTCTACCATCTGATGTTGTGATTTATCCGATTACAGACCAGAGTAATGTAGTAAATTCTTCTATTTTGGATTTTTTAAAAGAATTACTAATAGCTATCTGTTCGGTCGTTCTTATAATCATGCTTTTACTTCCTATACGTGTAGCTAGTGTAGCTGCTGCAACGATTCCAATAACTATTTTTATCGCGCTCGGAATTTTTTATGGTACAAATATCGAGTTGAATACAGTTACTTTAGCCGCATTAATTGTTACTTTAGGTATGATTGTCGATAATTCTATTGTTATTATCGACTGTTATATAGAAAAAATAGATGAAGGAATGAGTCGGTGGCATGCAGCTTCTTTTGCGGCTAAGGAATTTCTTTCTTCCATATTTAGTGCAACATTGGCAATATCCATTACATTCTTTCCTTTACTAATTACTATGAAAGGGATGATGTATGATTTTGTAAAGTGGTTTCCTTTGGGCATTTCTATTGTTTTGGGAACGTCTTTACTTGTTGCCGTATTTGTTGTACCTTGGATGCAATTTACGTTTATTAAAAAGGGGTTGAAGAAAAGTGCTGATAAGAAAAATAAAAAGACTTTTCTGGAATACGTACAGAAATATTACAATAAAGTCATTGAGAAGTGTTTTCTTCATCCTTTTATTACTTTGGGAATAGGTGGGGCCTCTATTATTTTGGGTATCGTTCTTTTCACAAATCTTCCTCAAAAACTATTACCTAGAGCGGAACGAAACCAATTTGCCGTAGAAATATATTTGCCTACCGGAACCGCAATTGAACGTACAGCTGTTGTAGCTGATAGTTTACGCGATTTGTTGAGAAAAGATGAACGGATTGTTAATATCACTACTTTTTATGGAAGTAGTTCTCCTCGTTTCCAGACTTCGTATGCTCCTCAAATCGGAGGTACGAATTTTGCGCAGTTTATTGTTAATACCAAAGGAGATAAAGAAACCGAAGAGTTATTGGATAAATTTATACCTCTGTATACCAATTATTTTAGTGATGCAATGGTACGTTTTAAACAATTGGATTATTCTGATGCTTTAGCACCGGTAGAGATTCGTTTTAGTGGTTCCAATCTGAATGATTTGCACCGTGTTGTAAATCATGCTATGCAGATAATGAGGAAAGATTCCGATTTACTGTTGGTGCGCAGTAATTTTGAAGGTACGACTAACGGATTGAAAGTCATAATGAATGATGATGAAGCAAATCGAATAGGGATTAATAAAACGATGCTTTCGATGAATTTGGCAACCCGATTCGGAACGGGGATTCCATTAACTACAGTTTGGGAAAAAGATTATCCGGTAGTTGTTATGCTTAAAGATCGTCATGCAGATCTTCAACATCCTGATGATTTGGGAAATGCTACTGTCAGTGGATTAGTCCCGGACATTCATGTTCCTTTGAGACAGATTGCAGATGTGAAACCTGATTGGAGTGAAGGAATGATTGTTCGTCGTAATGGTGTGTTGACTATGTCGGTTTTTGCAGATATACAAAGAGGGTTAAATCTCAACAAGGTGACGGATCATGTACTGAAAGATTTATCAGTTATGAAATTGCCTGAAGGCGTTTCTATGAAAGCTGGTGGACAGAGAGATCGCGACAATGAATACGGACCACAAATCTATAATGGGTTAGCTATCTCTATTATTATTATTTTTGCTATTCTAATTTTTCATTTTAAAGATATTCGATTGTCAATTCTAATTATGTTGTCTTTGCTTTTCTCTCTTCTTGGTGCTGCTTTAGGCGTTATTATTATGCATCAGGATGTGGGAATGACAGGAACCCTCGGACTTATTTCTTTGATGGGTATTATTGTGCGAAATGGCATTATAATGATAGATTATGCAGAAGAAATAAGGCTTAAACATCACCTTAGTGCAAAACATGCAGCTTTGCAGGCAGCTCAAAGACGTATGCGTCCAATTTTCCTTACTAGTGCGGCTGCATCTATGGGTGTTGTACCAATGGTTATTGAAAATTCTCCGATGTGGGGACCTATGGGTATTATTGTTTGTTTTGGTACAATAGTCTCCATGTTTTTTATAATAACCATGGTTCCTATTGGCTACTGGATGATTTTCAGGTTGGAAGACAAAAAACGAAAACTGAAAAATGAGAAAGAACGGGCTCTTGCTATGCTCGCAAAAATTTAAATAGATAAATGACAGATATGAGAAAAATACGGATTTGTTTATGGAGTTTGGGTATATCCTTTTTCCCGATTTTTATGCAAGCTCAAAAAATATATACGTTGAACGAATGTCAACAATTGGCTTTGCAGAATAATATTAAGATTAAAAACGGGAAACTTACTATAGATCAAGCTAAGGAACAGGAAAAAAATGCTTTTTCCAAATATTTTCCTACGGTATCCGCATCGGGTACATATTTTCGTTCGAATGATGAATTAATTAAACAAAAAGTTTCTTTGTCTTCTGATGATCAGCAACAATTGGCTTCAACGATTTCCCAGTTAGGACTTGATCCTACTGTATTAGCTTCCATGCCGTCATCTTATACTTTAAAAGCAATAGATCACGGTACTATAGGTAACTTGATAGCAATGGAGCCTTTATATGCGGGAGGTCAAATTACGGCAGGGAATAAATTAGCCAAAATCCAAACTGAAATACGAAAATTACAATTACAACAATCTCAAGATGATGTTGTTAATACTACGGAACGATATTATAATCAGTTATTGACTCTCTATGAAAAGTTGCATACTATTAATAAGACAGAAAAACAATTGGATAGAATTTATCAAGATGCGGAAAATGCTTTTCAGGAAGGAATAACCAATAAGAATGATGTTTTGAGTGTAGAATTGAAAAAAAATGAAGTTTCTGCAGGTCGGTTAAAATTAGACAATGGAATTCAACTTTGTAAGATGGTATTAGCTCAATATATAGGTTTATCCGGAGAAAATATTCAGATAGATACAACGCTAACCAATGATTTACCAGATCCTTCCGTTTATTTTGTTGATCATGTTGCAGCACTAAATCATAGAACGGAAGCGCAACTGCTGGATAAAAGTGTACAGGCAAATAAATTGCAGACAAAATTAAAAAGAGGAGCTTTACTACCTACTGTAGCAGTTGGTGCAGCAGGTATTTATCAAGATTTATCGAATGTGGGTCATGTAAAATTTATAGGTTTGGCTTCTGTTAAAGTGCCTATCAGTGAATGGTGGAGCGGTCGTCATAATGTTCGTCAACAACAAATAGCAGAACGTATGGCTCAACAGTCGAGAGAAGATAATCGTCAATTGCTCCTCATACAGATGCAAAGTGCTTATAATGATTTGGATAATGCATATAAACAGATAGAACTCGCAAAAAGTCGGTTAATAAAATCGGCAGAGAATCTTCGTCTTAATGAAGACTATTATCGGGCAGGGACTTCAACTATGAGCGATTTGCTAAATGCACAAACTCAGGATCAGCAAGCGCATGATCAGTATGTTGAGGCAGTTACGCAATATTGAATAGTCGAACGAACTATTTTATAGTGACAGGAAACAAACATTAGTAAAATTTTTAGTATGGAGAAAAATAATCATTTAAATAATATATAAAGAATAAATTTATTAAGTTAATTCC
>CAZKSK010000028.1:0-15169 GCA_964555225.1 uncultured Bacteroides sp. | reverse complement strand
AACAAAGCCTCACGCAATAGACAGCGAACATCCACCAAGGCACTGTTAAGTCCACCTGTACTAATTTGATAAGTACTAATCACTTTGTTGGCTTGATTAAGCATTAAAGCCCAACACTCTTCCACTGCCAAATCACACATAACAGGATAAAAATGTTGGTAGATATCTTTAGAACAACGAATAACAATACGCTCTTGAGGTGCAGTTTCTTTCCGCCGTTTGCCTAATTCTGAAGCTGCTAATATAGTAATAGCTTTAGCTTCTCCAATCCCTTTATATTTACATAAATCATCTATAGTCAGTTTCCCCAATTCATTTAAATTATTCTGACAGTTTTTCATTACTCTTCTCATTAACTCGACTGCACTTTCATCACAATTTCCCGAGCCGATAAGAATAGCCAACAATTCGGCATCACTTAACGCAGAAGCACCATGAAACATCATCTTCTCACGTGGACGATCCTCTTTCGCCCACTGATTAATATTTAATTTCGTTTTATTCATTATTTATAAAAATGCCGATTAAAAGCCGTGAACTCGTCTTTTCCTAATACACAACGTTCCCACCAAGCATATAAGAAACCACTTCCATATCCCAATAATTGAACATAAGCAGCTATTACGGACAAAAAACCGATATGTAGATTACGATTTTTATTTGTAGAATCGACAAAAACCAAAAAGGCATAAATAAAAAGTGGCAATAGCCCTATACCATAAAAAAGAGCACAAAATAAAAAGAAAGCTACTCCAACTGTGAAAGCAGCAGGTAATAAATGAACCGCTTTTAAAGAATCGGGATATTTTTTATATAAATTGATGCGTGCAATTCCTGAATTGAACACTTGTTTAAAGAACTTTTCGAAATCCGTGCGCCGTTTGTGCCAAACCCAAGCTTCAGGAAAAAGACGACAAGTATATCCCTCTTTAATAATTCGAATGCTAAAATCAATATCCTCTCCAAAACGCATTTTTGAAAAGCCTCCTAATTTCTGATAAACAATTCGTTCAACACCCATATTAAAACTACGGGGATAAAATTTATCCAACTTTTTCTTTCCTCCACGAATACCTCCTGTGGTAAAAAATGAAGTCATGGAATAATTGATTGCTTTTTGTAAATCAGTAAAAGATTCATGAGCTCTATCCGGGCCTCCAAACGCATCTGCAGTTAGAGTCTGTAATTCTTTTTCAACTTCACTTAAATAATCCGGTGGTAAAATAACATCTGAATCCAATATTAACAAATAATCCCCTTTTGCTTTTTCAGCTCCGTAATTTCTGGTTTGTCCTGGTCCCGAATTAGGCTTTTCAAAATACCGTATAGTCAACCTGTCTTCATAACATAGAACTACATCTCTACAAGGCACAGAAGAACCGTCTTCAACTATAATCACTTCAAAATAAGGATAAGTTTGCACGGTAAGGCTTTCCAATAATTCCCCCACTTCATCAGGGCGATTAAAAACAGGTATAATAAATGAATAATACATATCTTTAGGATTATTGATTCACAAAGAAACAAAAAAAATGGGCAACATAAAAATTTCATGTTGCCCATTTTTATATTATCTAAAAAATAAATACTTTATTTTACGCGACCAACGTAAGAACCGTCACGAGTATCAATTTCTATTACCTCACCTTCATTAACAAATAAAGGGACACGAACGGTAGCACCAGATTCAACAGTTGCAGGTTTTGTAGCATTTGTTGCTGTATCTCCTTTCAATCCAGGCTCAGTATAAGTAATTTTCATAGTAGTCTTAACCGGCATTTCTGCAAATAAAACGGTTTCATTGGATGCATCCGAAACGACATCAACTACATCTCCTTCTTTCATATAATCAGCTCCGGTAATCAAATCATGCATAATAGGAATTTGTTCATACGTTTCCTGATTCATAAAAATATAATCTTCCCCTTCTTTATAAAGGTATTGATATGGACGACGTTCAACACGAACATCTTCCAATTTCTCACCAATATTGAAACGACGCTCCAATACTCGCCCGCTAACTACATCCTTTAACTTAGTACGCATAATTGTGTTACCTTTACCTGGTTTTACGTGCAAGAACTCGATGCAAAAATATAATTTCCCGTCCAAGCGAATACAAGTTCCGTTTTTAATGTCTTGTGAATTAATCATCTTCTATATTACTTTTATATGTTTATACTTATGACTACTATTCTCAGTTCGGGCACAAAATTAATGAAAATCAATAAAAAACGCAAAACTTTTTTGTAAAAATGACTGAATCCTTGTTTTATTTAAAAAAAGTTTCTAATTTTGCAGCCCAATCACTGAAAAATAAGAACATAAAATAATAAGAAAATGAAAAGAACATTTCAACCCTCTAATAGAAAGAGAAAAAACAAACACGGTTTCCGTGAAAGAATGGCAACAGCTAACGGCCGTAGGGTTTTAGCTTCCCGTCGTGCCAAAGGCCGTAAGAAATTAACTATTTCCGATGAATTTAACGGAAAATAATTTTTCGGTTATTACGAAATACCATAAAGAAGTAAAGGTTTTGACATAAAATCTTTACTTCTTTTTGTTTTTATAGTATCTTTGCACACTATATAGCTAACATCATAAACGATATGAGCCTGAAAGATTTATTTAGTGGAGACAAAGCCCATTTTTTCTGGTATAATATTTTGGGTATGTTCATTTTCTGTGTCGTGATAATTCTGGTTGCCTTAAAAGGACTGGATTTCTATACAGCTCATGGAAAAGGAACGATTGTTCCTAATTTAGTCGGGATGAAAGTGGATGAAGCTAAAATTCTTTTAAACAATCATAACCTCAACGGCATAGTAGTAGACTCAGTATATAATAAAAACAAACCGGCAGGTATCATCATGGAACAAAATCCGATAAGCGGATCCAATGTAAAAGGTGGTAGAACAATTTACCTCACTATCAATACCGGTGCTTCTCCCATACTGACTTTACCTGATATTGCCGATAACAGCTCGGTTCGTGAAGCAGAAGCCAAACTATTGGCAGCTGGTTTCATTCTTGGTCAATCGGAGATTGTTCCGGGAGAAAAAGATTGGGTATATGGAGTAAAATGCAGAGGTATTCAAGTTTTTAAGGGAGATAAAATCAATGCAGATGATCCTATAGTACTGCAAGTAGGAAGTGGAAGTGGAACTATTGGTGAAGGTGGTGAAATGGACATGACAGAGTCCGATACCACGACTACCAAGCCAACCAAGACTCCGGATAAAACAGTTGTTGATGACTCCTGGTTTTAGTTCATCGCTATTATTTTAATATGAAAGATCTAACAGAAGAGTTTGACCAGGATGATTCCCTGGAAGATATTGAGCCTATCAACAATGCTACTGAATTATATGAACATTTCAGAGTAGTTGTTGACAAAGGACAGTCTCCGATGCGTATAGATAAATATCTATTCGAAAGAATCGTTAATTCTTCTCGTAACAGAATTCAGAAAGCCGCAGATGCAGGATTTGTAATGGTCAATGACAAGCCGGTCAAAAGCAGTTACAAAGTTAAAGGAGAAGAAATCATTACGGTAATGATGGATCGCCCGCGCTACAACAATGACATTATTCCTGAAGATATTCCCCTTAATATCATATACGAAGATGAAGACTTGATGGTTATTAATAAACCGGCAGGACTTGTTGTCCATCCCGGATGTGGAAATTATACAGGTACGTTGGTAAATGCTATTGCATGGCATTTACGAAATAATCCTCAATACGATCCGAATGATCCGCAAGTTGGATTAGTTCATAGAATAGATAAAGATACATCTGGATTATTGGTTATCGCAAAAACGCCGGATGCCAAAACCAGTTTGGGACTTCAATTCTATAACAAAACTACAAAAAGAGAATATAACGCTTTGGTATGGGGCATTATACAAGAAGACGAAGGACGTATAGAAGGAAATATAGCCAGAAATCCTAAAGACAGAATGCAAATGGCAGTGTTCAGTGATCCTAATATAGGTAAACACGCCGTAACTCATTACCACGTATTAGAACGGATTGGATACGTAACATTAGTCAAATGTATATTAGAAACGGGACGGACCCATCAAATAAGGGTTCACATGAAACATATCGGTCATGTTCTTTTTAATGATGAAAGATATGGAGGACATGAGATACTGAAAGGAGTACCTTCCAATAAATACAAGCAATTTGTTAATAACTGTTTTCATATTTGTCCACGTCAGGCTTTACATGCCAAAACCTTAGGATTCATTCATCCTCGCACAAAAAAAGAAATGTTTTTTACTTCCGACTTACCCGATGATATGACTAATCTTTTAGACAAATGGCGAAATTATATCAGTAATAGAGAAATTATATAAAATAAAAAAAATGAAAAGAACCATTGCAATTGTTGCCGGAGGAGATTCATCCGAACTCCCCGTTTCCTTACGCAGTGCGCAGGGGCTTTACTCTTTCATGGACAAAGAGAAATATAACCTTTATATCATAGAAATAGAAGGACATAGATGGGAAGCTGTTCTATCTGAAGGGACTAAGACCCCTATCGACAAAAATGACTTCAGTTTTATAAAAAATGGAGAAAAAATACAAATTGATTTTGCTTATATCACCATCCATGGAACACCCGGAGAAAACGGTATTCTACAAGGTTATTTTGACCTGATAGGCATACCTTACTCTTCCTGCAATGTGTTAGTAAGTGCTTTGACATTCAATAAATTCACATTAAATCAATACCTAAAGGGATTTGGTATCAGAATAGCAGAATCCATGTTGCTCCATCACGGGCAACCAATCAATGATAACGATATTATAGAAAAAATCGGACTTCCTTGTTTCATAAAACCAAATGCCGACGGCTCCAGTTTCGGAGTTACAAAAGTGAAAACAAAGGAACAGATTCAACCGGCTATCAAAAAAGCAATGGATGAAGGAGGAGATGTGATGATTGAAGCTTTTATGAAAGGAACTGAAATAACCTGTGGATGCTATAAGACAAAGAAAAAAGAAGTTGTATTTCCTATTACTGAAGTAGTTACGTCTAATGAATTCTTTGATTATGACGCCAAATATAATGGACAAGTTCAGGAAATAACACCCGCTCGTTTATCGCAAGAAACAAGCCAAAGAGTCAGCAAATTGACATCTGTCATATATGATATTCTGGATTGTAATGGAATTATCCGTATTGACTATATCATTACAGAAGAAGATAAAATCAATCTTCTTGAAATAAACACAACTCCGGGAATGACTGCAACAAGTTTTATTCCTCAACAAGTAAGAGCTGCCGGTTTAAATATCAAAGATGTTTTAACAGATATCATTGAGAACAAATTCAATTAAAATAAATTATAACACGAAGATAGGAAATTCGGAAACTATTTCCTATCTTTGTTTAAAACCAAAGCAAAGAACGACATGAGTAATATTCCTGCTGAATTTGATGAAATCCGTCCGTACTCACCGGAAGAATTGCCACAAGTCTTTGAAGAACTGATTGCAGACCCGAACTATAAAAAAATTATACAATATGCATTCCCTTCTGTACCCTTTGAAGTTATTGCCAACAAAATGCGTCAATGCAAGACCAATCTTGAATTTCAGAAAGTATTCAGCTATAATCTTATAAAAGGTATTGAACAAAAAAGCAGCAAAGGAGTAACAATGGACTGTACTGCTTTAGGAAATAATAAGCAGCAAAATTTCACTTTTATATCCAATCACAGGGATATCATTCTTGATTCAGGATTCCTATCCGTACTACTGGTTGAAGAAGGACGAAATACCGTTGAAATAGCTATTGGAGATAATCTTCTCATTTACCCTTGGATAAAGAAATTGGTACGTATAAACAAATCATTCATTGTGCAAAGAGCATTGACAATGAGACAAATGCTTGAATCATCCGCCCGCTTATCCAGATATATGCATTATGCCATTAAAGAAAAACATGAAAATATTTGGATTGCTCAACGAGAAGGACGTGCCAAAGATTCCAATGATCGCACTCAAGACAGTATTCTCAAAATGATGGCTATGGCAGATGAAGGTAATGTTATTGATAGACTTGTCAGCCTCCATATCGTTCCTCTGGCTATCAGTTATGAATATGATCCTTGTGACTATTTGAAAGCTAAAGAATTTCAACTGAAGCGGGATATCCCTGACTTTAAGAAAACGACCAATGATGATTTGCTAAACATGCAAACCGGATTAACAGGATATAAAGGATATGTTCATTTTCAAATGAATGAATGTATCGATGAAAAACTTAAATTATTGGATGTCAAATTGCCCAAACAAGAATTGTTTACTCAAATTTCAATCCTTATAGACAAAAGCATTCATAAAAATTACAGAATATATCCTAATAATTATATAGCTTATGATCTCTTGAAAAAAGAGCAACGTTTCTCTGATAAATATAATAAAGAAGAAAAAATCTATTTTACAAATTATTTGAAGAAACAATTAAATAGAATTGAGTTATCACAAAAAGATGAATCATTTCTTCTTGAAAAGCTGTTAATTATGTATGCCAATCCACTTATTAACTACTTAGCTGCTACAGAAAAATGATAAAAAGGAAATATGCTATATCAATTTGTTTAGCACTAGGGTTATTAGTACTAGTTTCGTGCAACAAAGATGACGATTATGTATATCCGTCTGTTATTACTGAATTTGTCGATGCACAAACCAATGAATCATCTTCAATTAATGCAATCAAAACAGACAACGGTTATATCTACACACTCCAAAATACCATTCAAGGTAACAACTTAACTCCTGACAGTACTTACAGAGCTTATTGCAAATATGAAATCAATGAACAAGATTCCACTGTTGCAAAAGTGTATACAATGAAACTTATTCTATCACCCACCCCTATCAATATCAATTCTTTCCAAGCAGAAATAAAGACAGATCCGGCTACCATCAAAAGTATATGGAGAGGGGGAAATTATATTAATATTGTACTTAGTGTAATGGTACATGGTGATACCACTCACACTTATCACTTCATTGACAAAGGCTATATACAAAATTCCGATGGAAGCAAAACAGAAAATATTTTGCTTTATCACAATCGTCAAAATGATGTAGAAGGATGGACAGAAGACGTATATCTTTCCATCCCTTTAAAAAAATATTATAATGTATTAAGTGAAGGAGATCAGATACAGTTTGATTTAAATACTTACAACGGAATGAAATCTTATTACTTAAATTATTAACCCAATCATTATCCCTGAATCATGAAAACCATCTTTACTTTTTTTCTCGCTATGAGTTTACTCTTTTTACTAGCTTGTCAACAAAAAAGTAATTTTACTACAGTAACTTCCGATGAATTTAATAGAATAATAAATACAGATTCAGTCCAAGTCATCGATGTGCGTACCGAACTCGAATATTCGGAAGGTCATATTCATGGAGCAATGAATATTAACGTGCTTAATAACAAATTTGATTCGATAGCAAATGCATTTTTGTCAAAAAATAAGACCATAGCCGTTTATTGTAAAAGTGGAAGAAGAAGTAAAATTGCTGCATCAAAATTAACTAAAGCGGGTTTCCATGTTTATAATCTTGATAAAGGTATAAAAGGTTGGACTGAAAGCGGATATATAATCGAAAAATAATCCGCTTCCAGCATAACCTTTACCAATCTGATAACGTTGACATTTTACGATTCCAAAATCTTTTTCGTAATTTTCATCGGTAAGTTAGCCTCTTGATATGATACGGGGATGTTTCATATTTTATACCCAATAATTGAAGACTGCCTTTCCTTTATAAAAGATATACCCAACCGAGAAAAAAAACATGCCCAGCCGAGATGGCACGGATAGGCATCCGCCTCGCCTCGGCTGGGCATGTTTTATACGCTGAATTTAAGCGTTTTACGAACCATCACTTTATCCACGACACTACTCTGCCCTAAAAGAGCATATCAGAAAAGTATATTTTCAGAAATTAGCATGATTATTTGTCTATTCTATAAAAAAAACAATATCTTTGTTGTAAAATCTGTATTTATGAAAATAGCTCGAAATTACTTAGACTTCCTTATAGGAATTGCATTTTTATGTCTATTAGAATATTTTCTGCAAACAAAGTTGGCCTATCTTTTCTTTTACCGGGAACAGGAACAACTATTTCTTTGGAATTCCGATATTATTTTGAATCAACTCAAACATATCGGAGGGTTTTCTACCCTTGTCGGGCAGTTTTTTGTACAATTCTTTGTCGTACCGAAACTCGGAGCTATCATCACTACAATTGTTTTAGGACTTACAAGTCTATTATTATGGTTGACAATCAAAAAGTCACCTCATGCAGACTTTGCTTTCCCTCTCAGTTTTCTTCCGGCTACGTTTCAAGTGATTTTACTTGCTGATGTAAATTACCATTATGATGGAGTAATCGCTTTATTAATGGTTTCTCTATTTTTATTTATATATAAACAATTTGAGTCCTCAAAAAGCATTTCACAAATATTATGGGGGAGCGGACTTACAATGATTCTTTTTTTCTTAACCGGCCCTGCTGCAATACTTTTCTGTCTCTGTCTTTTCTGTCTTGATTTCATAAATATATGGGAAAAGGGAATTATTCTATTCATCGCTTGTTTTCTTGGATATATAAGTGTACTAACAACCAGTATGAATGATTTCAGATTCGCCTTCCTTCCGGACGCATATTATGAATCACTACTAACACCTGACAAAATTTATTTGATAAGTTGGTTTTCGCTTCCGGTAAGTTTGCTAATTTCCCATTTGTCGGGTTACACACAAAAGTGGAAAAAATTTATTAAAATAAGTATGGAAATCATCCTGATTTTCTTTTTATTTTATAACACAATTGATGGATTTGCCGCTCACCAAGATGAAAAGTTTTATCAACTAATAAAACTTGAATATCTTGAAGCAAATGAGCAATGGGATGAAATTATTCAAACAGCTGAAGAAAGCTCTCATAACTATCTTTATTGCAACTATCAAAATTTGGCTCTCGCTCATAAAGGAGAACTTATGAAACATTTATTCGATTATTCACAGAATGGTCCACTTTCTTTGGTTGTAGAAAACAACAAAAGTAAAGAAGTAACCCAATTATTAAGCCAAATATACTTTACTATAGGCAATATAGCCGCCGCACAAAATATGGCATTCGAATCCAATGCCGGAGCTATTGGAAAAGACAACCCGGAGATGATGAAACTTCTAATACAAACAAATCTTATTTTAGGAGCCTATCCTGTTGCCGAAAAATATATTCATCTATTAGAACAAAGCTGGAAATATAGACAATGGGCCGGAGAACAAAGAAAATTTCTATACAACGATCATGCGATAGAATCCGACTCTTTGTTAGGTATGAAAAGAAGAGACTTACCACAAAAAGCCGATTTTATTTATCTTGACGGATTCATTGCTGATACTGAACAGACCATTCAAGTAAATCCCAAAGAACGATGTGCCATGGAATATGTGGAAGCCTATCTATTACTCTCAAAAGATATGAGAGGAATCAAATATATTGTAGAAAAATACGGAGGAACACCTGCACTCACAAGCTTACCTTCTATCATGCAGGAAGCGGTTATTTCTTATGCAGAAAAAGATCCGGACTATTGTACGAAACATGGAGTTACAGAAGAAACTTTTGAGCGATATCGGGACTATAAACAAAAATATATAGAATGCCGAAATTTTGGCAGAAATCCGGCAGATGCGCTCCATGCAGAATATGGAAACAGTTATTGGTACTACTTAATGTTTAAACAATAGAAATTAGAATATGAAACATATTTCATTATACTTCATCGGCATATGTACGGCACTCCTTTTTACCTCCTGCGGAAAGGATATCAAAATTTCCAAACAAACAGAAAAGGAAATATCTATTTTCCCCGACTATAAAAACGTAACCATACCTTATAATATTGCACCGTTGGATTTTTCAGTCAATGGAAATGCTAAATACCAATTGATTATAAGCGATAACCATCGTTCTTTTCAGGTAGAAGAAACGAATGGTTTTTTTGATATTCCAATCAGCAAATGGAAAGACCTACTCCAACAAAATAAAGATAAAAGTATTCTGCTTACTATCTGTGAGTTACAAGGAAAAGAGTGGATAGCCTACAAGCCTTTCCAGATAGATATAACCAAAGAATCTATTGATCCATATATAGCCTACCGTCTCATTCCACCAGGTTATGAACTTTGGAACGAAATGGGTATTTACCAAAGAGACTTATCATCTTTCGATCAAAGTTGTATCTATAAAAACACACTGAGTGACAAGAACTGTGTAAATTGTCATTCTTTCTGCATGCAAAATCCTAAACAAATGATGTTCCATTCCAGAGCTAAACATGCAGGCACACTTGTCATAGAAAATGGAAAAATAGAAAAGCTGAATACTAAAACGGATCAAACCATATCCCCATTAGTCTACCCTTCATGGCATCCGTCTGGCAAATACATCGCTTTCTCTGTTAATACAACAAAACAAAGTTTTCATAACTTCAACCGAAACCGAATTGAAGTTTTTGATCAGGCCTCAGATGTTGTAGTCTACGATGTGGAAAAGCATCAGATTAGTTCATCACCTCTCTTAAAATCGCAAAAAGCGTTCGAGACCTTTCCTACTTTTTCACCTGATGGAAAAAGTTTATATTTCTGTTCGGCTCAAGCAGTGGACTCCATGCCTCAAAAATATGATAAAGTAAAATACAATCTTTGTCGTATCGATTTTCATCCTCAAAACATGACTTTTGGAAATCATGTAGACACCATATTCAATGCGGCCGCACTGTCTAAAAGCGCATCTTTTCCAAGGATATCACCCGATGGAAAATATTTGATTTTTACACTTCATAGCTATGGAAACTTCTCTATCTGGCATAAGGATGCAGATTTGTACGCCGTAAATCTGTGTAATAAGAAAACGTACGCACTAACCGCCGCAAACAGTAAGGACACAGAGAGCTACCATTCTTGGAGCAGCAATAGCCATTGGCTCGTATTTAGCAGTCGCCGCGTAGATGGACTTTATACTCGGCCGTTCTTTACTTATATTGACAAAAAAGGGAAAGCCCACAAACCATTTATGTTGCCTCAAAAAAATCCGCGTAAATATTATCGGGAACTTATGGTTTCTTATAATATACCTGAATTCATTAAGGGAAAGGTAGATGTAAATAAGCATAAACTGGCTGAAACTTTAAAAAAGTCGGAAGGAATAAATGTTTCCTACAAGTAAAGAAACATTAAACAGATTAGAATTGTATTAGAATCATCTAAAAGCGATTAACCTCAAAAAATGAAATGCCCCCGAAAGTTTATTATTTAACATTCGAGGGCATATAAAAAATGCAATTTCTTTTAGTAATATTTCATATTTTATCCCAACAACTATTCTATGACGCGAGTTGTAACCGGATGTTTATACCAATCTATATTTGAACTATAATTAGATCCCCATACACCAAACGAAAAACCTTCTTCATTATAGGCCTCACTGATATTGACTTTTTCCTTCGGCCATTTCCAAGGAGAAGGAACTCGTATCATCTGTGGTACATCTCCAGGCTGAGTATTAGCTTTTACTTCTGTGGAAGTTTTATCACCACTTACGACAATAGACAAATCTAAACTAGAAGCATTAAAGCTATCTCCAACATTCGAAAGAGTCTTTAGAGTAACAACATCCTTTACTGTACTACCAGTATTAACCATAGTTGAAGTACTCACACCAAAAGCGTTGTGAACCTCTTCACAAATTGTTTCACTATCATATTTTACAGATACAGGTAATGTTCCCCCTGCAGCACATAGTTTTATCACTGCATCTTTTTGACTACCATTAATTACCGGATATTCAACACTCAGAACGATATCATTAAAGTCATAATCACCTATAGTCCCCAGATCTTCAAATGCATAATAATATTTAGTAGGAACCGTAACAGGAGGGTCTACAGGATTATTTTTAGGATTATAACCATCACCTGTACAATCGCCTTCGGGAATTGTTATAGTAGAACCTTTTTCTTTACTAAAATAAGTCATATGGTTTTTGCATACATCCTTATTCCATTCATCTGCATCTCCTGTTCGTATAGCATTTACATGATAATCATTATTAAATGTACCATCAAAATAAACATATCCTTTTGTAAGAAAAGCGCTACTACTTGATTCGCTCACTGTTCCTGTAAATTGAAAAACACTTGATCCTGAAGAATTGTCCGAACCATAAATATGCCCCCCATTGTCAATCCAATCTCCAGCCTTAATTACAGCATGATCTCCCATTACAATATAATTATTGGAATTCCCTCCTCCTGTATAGATACCAGTTGGACAATCCAAACGAGAACTATTACAAAGAGTAAGTTCAGTTATTCCTGCTGCATTAATTTTGGCATAACAACCATTCACAAAATTAAAATTAGAAGCAGCTGTACTTTGTCCAGAAGTTGTATAATTATTTTTTGTTGTTGATTCCGCAGTCAATTTTCCAAAATTAGTGAAAGTACAAGAGCCTCTCACTTCCAAATATTTCATTAACATAATACCATTATTGTATAATTGTGAATTATTACCTGCTACAGATAAACCTCCTTTATTTAAAGTCATCGTTCCTGAGTTATAACAATCCGCTTCTGCTGTTGACGAATTTTCAATTGAAATAGTTCCTGTAGCCGTTTCAATAATTCCTTTATTTACAAATCTAGCTCCACTATCAAATGTTGCATTTCCATTAAAAATAATTTTGCCTCCATTATCAACAAGAATCAACTGACTATTTGAAAATTGAATATCACTCGGAACTCTCCAAGTTCCTTTTACTAAAATTACACAATCAGCATCTTTTTGTTGCGAATAGCCTAAATTTGCTGTAACTGACTTGCCTGCAGGAATTTCATAATGCTTGCCATCACCATAAGAATCTATGCTACTCAATTCTCCTTGAGGAATATTAGTTACATCATAATAATTTATACCTGTTAATAAACTTGGATTCAAAAAAACAGATTCTCCTTTTTGATAAGTGACCGGATCTGTAGAAATTCCCTTAGTATTTGAACGACTAGTAACAGAAGCACCCAAAGAAATGCTAGCTGCCGTTCCTTCTATATCCACAGTTTGTACCGTAAAACGATTCTTGTTATTGATTGCTTCTATATATAATAACTTAGAAGCCATAGGTTTAGCGAATTGCATGGTTACCGTTTCTCCGGTCTTTCCTGTTGATTGAGCCAACAGTGTAGCCGTACTATCATACAATGGATTTTCTGTGAACAAACGTAAAACGTAAGTCTCGCCTAAATCTAATTGGATAGTCACATTCAACGAGCTCATAACTGATGAATTCCATGTCTGTTCTGAATCAATATCTGCTCCACCTAAGACATTTGTTTTAAAAGCTTCATCATACTGTTCTTTTACATAATTGGGATCATAAACATCATTTTTCGTACACGATGAAAAGGCAATGACGCCTAATATCAAGCATAGAGAATATTTCAAAATTTGTTTCATATCTATAATCTTATTAAGTCTTTTATTATCTTATTTAAATTTAATTTTACCAGATTTTGCAAAGATAATCTACTTTTTTATAATTATCTACTTTATTCTTTATTTTTTAGATAAATTTATATTTATAACAACCTTATTTCCTACCAGTTATAAAAAGACCAGTAAAGAATATCTTTCCCTTTAAAAAGTCTCTATACTGATTTTCTATTCCCAGATTCATACTTATGTCTGGATTTTACAATTCTTCCAACATCCTCTTAAGCACAACTGTGGCTGAAATCTCACGATTAGCAGCTTCTGGGATAACCAAGGATTGGGAACTTTCGATAACATCATCCGTTACAATCATATTTCTACGGACAGGCAAGCAGTGCATAAAATAGGCATTGTTGGTAACTGCCATATGAGCTGTATCTACTGTCCAACTCATATCCTTGCTTAATACTTTCCCATAATTATCAAGACGAGTAACTCCTGGACATGACCAATTCTTTGCATAAATAAAGTCAGCACCTTCGAATGCTTTCAGCTGATTATATTCCACATGAGCATTACCTACAAACTTCGGATCCAATTCATAACCTTCAGGCTGAGTAATAACGAAATCCACATCGGCAGCATTCATCCATTGGGCAAATGAATTAGGAACAGCCTGAGGCAGAGCTTTAGGATGCGGAGCCCAAGATAACACAACTTTAGGGCGTTGGGTCTTTTTATACTCTTCTATCGTAATCAAATCGGCAAAGGCCTGCAACGGATGTACTGTAGCCGACTCCATGAAAAATACCGGACGTGCGCTATATTTGATGAACTGATTCAAAATTTTCTCTTCATAATCATCCTTACGATTCTCGAAACTTGCAAAGGAACGTACTCCGATGATATCACAATAACAACCCATCACCGGAATTGCTTCCAACAAATGTTCGCTTTTATCACCATCCATAATAACACCTTTTTCGGTTTCCAACTTCCAAGCGCCCTGATTTATATCGAGTACAATCACATTCATCCCCAGATTCATGGCAGCTTTCTGAGTGCTCAAACGAGTCCGCAGACTATTATTAAAGAAGATTAACATAGCTGTTTTATTCTTACCCAATGACTGAAATTGATAACGATCTTTCTTTATATTCATGGCCTCTTCAATAGCCAATCTCAAATCACCTATATCTTGTACAGACTCAAACTTTCTCATATCTGATTCTTTTTAATATTTAACTTCTAATTTGCCCTTCTCCTTCTATAATCCATTTATAAGTACAAATTTCTTCGAGCGCCATTGGGCCACGAGCATGAAGCTTTTGCGTACTAATACCAATTTCGGCACCCAATCCGAATTGTGCTCCATCCGTAAACGCAGTAGAAACATTATGATAAACGCATGCAGCATCTACCGACCTTTGAAAAAGTTTTGCAGCCTTTTCATTTTCAGTAATAATACACTCGCTATGTTTAGATCCGTTCTTACGAATATGTTCAAGCGCTTCTTCAATATTATTCACGGTTTTAATTGCCATTCTATAATCCAAGAACTCTGTGCCGAAACTTTTATTATCCGCATGTTGCAATAAAGAATCCGGATAATGATTCAAC
>CAZKSK010000027.1:0-15311 GCA_964555225.1 uncultured Bacteroides sp. | reverse complement strand
CATAGAGGCATACAACTTAATAGCAAGGTGATGCCTGAAATAATAAAATTGTTTTTCATTACTATAAAATTTTTAGCAAATATAGGGGAAGAAAAAGAAATAAAAAATAGATTCATTATGAAATTAAATTAAATTCAAAACCTTTAGAATTCTGATACCAATGGAATCCTTCATATTCAAAAGCTTTCAAGTCTTCTATACAAGTGATACGTTTTTTGAGAATGTAACGGGTCATTGCACCTCTGCACATTTTAGTATATATGACAATCGTCTTTTGTTTTCCATTTTTTATGATATGGAACTTCGGGGTAATAACCTTTACTTCTTGTGTTATTTTTTTCCAATCAAATAAATTTTTCATTTCGTCACTTGCCAGATTAATAAGAATACCATCATCGTCTTTTATTTGTTTGATGAAGTAGTCTGTCAATAAAGGTTTCCAAAAGTCAAACATTTTTTCCCCCTTGTTTTCCGGTAAGACAACATCTCCTTCTAATCTATATTTTTTGATGAGATCTAAAGGACGAAGTAATCCGTAGAGAAAAGATCCGATTAGTAAATGAGAATTTGCATAATACAGTTCTTCGTCTGAAAAAGTCTCGGGTGCCAGTTTTTGAAATACCATGCCATCATATGAGAATACGGCGGGTTCCGGATTATAATCTTCATTGAAGAAATGTTGGTAACGCAACCAATTTTCTTGTGCAATATCTACGTTAACCTTTAAAAGATTTTTGAGTTCGGAAATGGAATAAGAAGCCATTTGTACAGCATTGGCATTGGCTTGAAGCCCGAAGGCCGGTTGGGTAACAATGGAAAGCTTTCTATCACTTTTCCCCGTCATGATTTTTGCGCAGGAGATATAAGTAATCATAGATTTGAATATTATTTTTGTTGTAAAAATACTGATTATAACTGAATTTCTATGGAGGGATGAAGATTATTCTTTTATATTATGGCACTTATTATGTAATTTAATGATTTTCATTAATTATTATCTCATTATTGAAATAAAAAATATATATTTGTCAAGTCATAATAAGAAAAAGGAGACATTCGTGATGGGAAAAAAGAAAATAATAAATCGCCGGGATTTTTTGAAAGAACTTGGAGTAGGAGCTGTCACCACCGCTGCTGCAATGGCTGCTGGTCCTTTATGGGGCTTTACTACTGAAGATGAACGTTTTGGTAGAAACTTGGGAGCTCGTCCCGATGTAGATTCTGTTAACAGAATAACGTATCGCGTAAACAGACATACGGGAGATAAGGTTTCTCTTTTAGGCTTTGGCTGTATGCGTTGGCCCAGTAAACCAGGTACAAAAGAACTTGATCAGGAAAAAATCAATCAGTTGGTTGATTATGCAATGGCTCATGGTATCAATTATTATGATACGGCACCCGCATATGGCAGCGGAGCTTCTGAAACAGCTTTGGGTATTGCCATTCACAAATATCCGCGTGACAAGTATTTTATTGCTACGAAAATGTCGAATTTTTCTCCGTCGGATCAAAGTCGTGAAGCCTCTCTTGCCATGTATAATGCATCAAAGAGAAGATTACAGATAGATTATATAGATTATTATCTCTTGCATGCAATAGGTATGGCAGGATTAGATGGTTTGAAAGCTCGTTTTATTAATAACGGGATTTTAGATTTTCTATTAAAGGAAAGGAAAGAAGGTCATATCCGTAATCTTGGATTTTCTTATCATGGTGATGTAGAAGTCTTTAATTATTTATTGGCACAAGATATCAAGTGGGATTTTGTTCAAATAGAATTGAATTATGTGGACTGGAAATACGCTCAAGAGATGAATCCTCGTAATTATAATGCGGAATATCTTTATAATGAGCTTGAAAAGAGAGGTATTCAGGCCATAATTATGGAACCGATGCTTGGTGGACGTTTAGCCTCACTTAATGATCATCTGGCCGGAAAACTTAAAGCGCAGCGCCCGAACAGCAGTATAGCATCATGGGCGTTCCGTTATGCCGGAAGCTTACCCGATGTACTTACGGTGCTTAGCGGAATGAATCGGATGGAACATTTAGAGGAAAATATAAAGACATATTCGCCTCTTGATCCGTGTACGTCTTCCGAATTGGCTTTGCTGGAAGATGTTGCAAAAATATATAGTAGTTATCCGATGATTCCTTGTACAGGTTGTCATTATTGTATGCCATGTCCTTTCAACTTGGACATTCCTGCTAATTTTGCCTATTACAATAAATGTGTTAATGACGGGACTATGCCTCCTTCCGATCCGAATGATCCGAAATATAAAGAATTGGCAAAAGCATTTCTTGATGGCTATGCAAAAGCTGTTCCGGATGAACAACAAGCTCATCATTGTGCTCATTGTAATCATTGTGTATCTCATTGTCCGCAACACATTCACATACCGGATCAGATGGACCGCATAAAGAAAATGGTAGAAGAGATGAAGAAAAACGTAGGTTAGTAAGAATCTGAACCTACGTCTTTTTCTATTCAAATATATTGAACTATTTTTTCCAGATAGATACGATCCGTTTCATCGAAGGCATTGAGTTGAGTGCTATCAATGTCGAGTACTCCTATGACCGTATTGTCATGAATGACAGGTACTACAATTTCGGAACGGGAAAACGAACTACAGGCTATATGTCCCGGAAATTTATCTACATCAGGAACAATAAGTGTTTGTTTTTCTTTCCATGCCATACCGCAAACACCTTTACCGAATGAAATGCGCGTACAAGCTATCGGACCTTGAAAAGGCGATAACACCAAAGCTTTTTCTTTTACGGTATAAAAACCCACCCAAAAGAAATTGAATGATTCTTTTAAGGCTGCTGCCGTGTTGGCCATATTGGCAACCCTATCTTTTTCTCCTTCAAGCAGGGCTTCTATTTGGGGAAGTAATTCTTTGTATTTTTCCTCTTTACCGTGTTGGGTAACAATTAACGATTCACTCATATAGTTATTAATTGATTTTTACATTTTCCCATTCAAAATATTTGATCAATATATTATTGCAAACATGAATGTAAACTACATCTTTACTTGATACTTATAAAGAATAAAGCCGGTTTTATAGGGACCGGCTTTTATAAGATTGAAGATTTATTTATTCCCATTCGATTGTTGAAGGTGGTTTGGATGATATGTCATAAGTTACTCTGTTCACACCTTTCACTTTATTGATGATGTCATTAGACATTTTTGCTAAAAATTCGTAAGGTAGATGAGCCCAGTCGGCAGTCATTGCGTCGGAACTGGTAACTGCCCTCAAAGCAACGGCGCGTTCATAGGTGCGTTCGTCACCCATGACTCCTACACTTTGAATCGGCAAAAGAATCACTCCCGCTTGCCATACTTTATCATATAAATTCCAATCGCGCAACCCCTGAATAAAAATATCGTCGGCTTCTTGTAGAATATGAACTTTTTCAGGAGTAATATCGCCTAAAATGCGAACAGCTAATCCTGGTCCCGGGAAAGGATGACGAGTAATAAGATGCTCCGGCATTCCCAGTTGACGACCCACGCGACGAACCTCATCTTTGAAAAGTAGGCGGAGCGGTTCACACAATTTCAAATCCATGTTTTTAGGCAGACCTCCTACATTATGATGACTTTTAATTGTCATTCCCGTGATGGACAGGGATTCAATACAATCCGGATAGATAGTTCCTTGTGCAAGAAATTTGACATCTTTTATTTTATGGGCTTCTTCATCGAAAACATCAATAAATCCTTTTCCTATAATTTTTCGTTTACTTTCCGGTTCGGTAACACCTTTGAGTTCATTAAAGAATTTGGTACTGGCATCAACTCCGATAACATTCAATCCTAAGCATTCATAATCGTGCATTACGTTCTTGAATTCATTTTTTCTCAACATGCCGTGGTCTACAAAGATACATGTAAGATTTTTACCGATCGCTTTGTTCAGAAGAACAGCTGTAACCGAAGAATCTACACCTCCGCTCAGTCCAAGAACTACTTTTTCATCGCCAATTTGTTTTTTCAGAGCTAAAACGGTAGTTTCTATGAAAGAGGCAGCATTCCAGTCTTGTTTGCTACCACAGATATCTACTACAAAATTTTTCAGAATTTGTGTGCCGTCTTCCGTATGGAACACTTCCGGATGGAACTGAACGCCCCATAATTTCTCTTCTTCAGCTTGATAGGCAGCGATAGCTACTTTTTCTGTTGATGCTATAATATTGAAATTGTTAGGGAGAGCAGTAATGGTATCTCCATGACTCATCCAAACTTGAGAATTCTCTTTGACATCTTTCAGTAAAGGATTTGAATGATTGAAATCGGTTAGATGTGCACGTCCGTATTCGCGACTATTGGCGGCTTCAACTTTACCGCCGAATTCATATGCCATGAATTGAGCACCGTAACAAATACCCAAAATGGGATATTTGCCTCGCAATTTTTTGACGTCCATTTTGAAAGCGCTTTTATCATAAACAGAAAAAGGACTTCCGGATAATATGACACCGATAACCGAAGGATCATCAAAAGGAAATTTGTTGTAAGGAATAATTTCGCAATAAGTGTCCAATTCACGGATTCGTCGTCCAATGAGCTGTGTAGTTTGTGAACCAAAATCAAGAATGATTATTTTTTCTTGCATATAATAATTATTTTCCCGCTTTTTCTTTTAGTAAATCGCGGATTTCAGTTAATAATATTTCTTCTTTTGTTTGAATAGGAGCAACAACAGCCGGTTTTTCTTCTTTTTTTCGATGCAGTTTAGTTATTCCTTTGATAACTAAAAAAATTGAAAATGCGATAATTAAAAAATCAACAGTGTTTTGTATGAAAGTACCGTAATTGAGAGTTACGGCTTCTATTACAGTTCCATCGGCAGTTTTGGAGGCCGGCTTTAATATCCATTTCAGATTATTGAAATCAAAACCGCCCAGAAGTAATCCGATTAAAGGCATTACGATATCGCCTACTAAAGAAGAGACGATCTTGCCAAAAGCGCCACCAATGATAACGCCGACAGCCATGTCAATTACGTTACCTTTCATAGCAAAATCCTTAAACTCTTGGATAAAATTACTTTTTGCCATATTTTTAAAGAATAATAATTAAAATTTTGTGCGAATATAAAAAGATTTTCTTAATTTTGCACCGCGTTTGAGAAAAAAGAATGATTATTGACAGATTTTCTATTTTCAAGAGCGATAAACGTAGATTTTAAGAATTGATACATTTAAGTATAACCTCTAAAAATTAAACAAAATGATTAAAGTAGGTATTAACGGATTCGGCCGTATCGGACGTTTTGTTTTCCGTGCAGCTCAGACTAGAAGCGATATTCAGATCGTTGGTATTAATGACTTGTGCCCAGTTGATTACTTGGCTTATATGTTGAAGTATGATACAATGCACGGTTCATTTGAAGGAACTATCGAAGCAGATGTTGAAAAAAGTCAGTTGATCGTTAATGGAAAAGCAATTCGCGTAACAGCTTGCAAGGATCCTAACGAATTGGCATGGGATAAGGTTGGTGCAGAATATGTTGTTGAATCAACAGGTTTGTTCTTAACAAAAGAAAAAGCTCAAGCTCATATCAATGCCGGTGCAAAATATGTTGTTATGTCAGCTCCTTCAAAGGACGATACTCCAATGTTTGTTTGCGGTGTAAACTTCGATAAATATGTAAAGGGAACTCAGTTCGTTTCTAATGCATCTTGTACTACTAACTGTTTAGCTCCTATTGCTAAGGTTTTGAATGATAAGTTCGGAATTGTTGATGGTTTGATGACTACAGTTCACTCTACAACTGCTACTCAAAAAACTGTTGACGGCCCTTCTATGAAAGATTGGCGTGGTGGTCGTGCTGCTTCAGGTAACATTATCCCTTCTTCTACAGGTGCTGCTAAGGCTGTAGGTAAGGTTATTCCTGAATTGAACGGCAAATTGACCGGTATCTCAATGCGTGTTCCGACTTTGGATGTTTCTGTTGTTGACTTGACTGCTAACTTGGCTAAACCTGCAACTAAAGCTGACATCTGCAAAGCCATGAAAGACGCTTCTGAAGGCGAATTGAAAGGTGTTCTTGGTTATACTGAAGACGCAGTTGTTTCTTCTGATTTCTTAGGTTGCACTTTGACTTCAATTTTTGATGCTAACGCCGGAGTTTATTTGACAGATACTTTTGTTAAGGTTATTTCTTGGTATGATAACGAGATCGGTTACTCTAACAAAGTTCTTGAGTTAATTGCTCATATGGCTAAAGTTAATGGATAAGATATTAATTCTTATATAAAAAATGGCTGTACTTTAAAGTGCAGCCATTTTTTATTTTATATATATCGTATTATTTTGTAGAGAATTTTAATACTGTTATGGAATAAGGATTAAAAGTATATTTGAATTTCTTAGATACTTTAGTCTTTGAAATAACAGGGACAATATTTTTAGGATTGTCTATCGTATTTGTATCTTCCGGCTTATCGGATTTTAATTCAATTTTTGTAGCCTTGCTTTGAACACTTTTTGCTCCTTCAACGGAGAAATTTATAGTTTGAATTTTTCCGACTACATTGACAACCTTTACATATACATCTCCTGTTTTAGAATCTTTTGTAGCTACATAGTAAAATTCAGGGACATTGGCTTGAGATACATTCATCAATGAATCACGTTTACTTAGTGGAGTGGCGAAAGTTGGAATATTTTCTCCTTTTATAGGAACAATCTTGTCTCCCAGATATTTTCCGAACATACATTGTGCATAGTAGGAAGGAGATCCATATGAATCTAACGTATTATAACCGATAAGATCCGACTTCCATTGCATGCCACCCGGATTTACGTTTACCATCATAGGAGCGTAACATGACATAATAACCAGATCGGAATTCCGTTCCAAACAAGTCATCCATGCTGCATCGCCTAAAGCGGCATTCATGTTGGTAGTTGGTTCACCTTCTCTGGTTGCCCATTCACCACAGAATATTTTAGGACCTTTACGATCGTATGAGTCGTATTGAAATGCATTTCTATACATGTCAATTGCGCTACGGTAAAAGTGTTCATCCATAATATCCACTTTATCATTTTCCATATTTATTCCAAACATATTGAATTGGTTGGTCATTGTAGAAATTAATTCCAATTGCGGATATTTGGCTTTAATTGCATCATAGAATTGTTGATATCGTTGGGAATAACTTCCGGATCGATCGAAGAAATCTTCATTGCCTATCTCTACATATTTTAATTTAAATGGTTGCGGATGACCGTCTTTTACTCTTTGTGCACCCCATTTTGTATCTGGACCTCCAATTACATATTCAATTTCGTCAAGAGCATCCTGTACAAATGGTTTAAGATAATCGCCTGCGAGGTAGTCTCCGTTGAGAGTATATCCTGCAAAAACAGCCAGTACAGGTTCTCCGCCAAGATCTTCTATCCATTCCAGATATTCCAGAAGACCTAGTCCGTCATTGGATCTATATCCCCACGGACTATTGTGCCCCGGACGTTCGTCAGGATTACCTATCGTAGTTTTCCAATTGAAACGGTCGGCAAACGTATTTCCTTCTACATAATTTCCTCCGGGGAATCTTAGAAATTTAGGACACATATTATGCATTAATGTCATTAGGTCAGGTCGTAGTCCATTGGGTCTATTGTTATAGGTCGGTGGAAAAAGAGTGACTCTTGACAACCAATAAGTACCTGCATCGTTAGTTGTAATGCTTAGACAGGCATCATTCGTTGTTGCAATTTTATCAGCGGTCTTAAATGTAAAATTGTATTTCTTCCATTGGTCGGATATACCTGTGATTGTGGCGGAAGCATATATTGTTTTACCGTCTTTACTTACAAGACCAACAGTGACGGACGGTGACGTTCCTTGTTTTGTTTTTATAAAGAGACTACCGTTATAGGTCGTGAGTGAACGGATAGGATATCCCCAATAACCCTCGTTCAGAACTCCGATATTTTTGTTTCCCTCTTTTACTTGAAGGCAGAGTGATGCGTTATTTGCAGCATTGATAAATTCTTTTCTATCAATGGTCATGTTAGCGGCAACAGAGTCTGTTAACATCCAAAAGGCAGGCTTGAGAGACATGACTGGTGACCAATGCGGTCTTTTGCTGGTTACGAATTCTTTAAAAGACGGGTTACGTACTAGTTGGGCATAAAGACCTCCTTCATAGGAATAATTGATCTCTTCTGTCATCAAACCATAAAGCGTTGGACTTACGGTTTTATTTGCCTTACCTAATTGTAACGTTAATTTGGGAGAAGGTTGTGCAAAAATGGACAAACTCCCGGCTAAAAATAATGTTGACAAAAATAATGATTTCATTCTCATAATTATAAATATTAGTATTAAACGATGTGCGATTGTAACATCATTTTCAAAATAAGGTATAACAGATTGCAATATTACCTCAATAAAGTTGAAATATATAATAAACAGTCAGCTTTTTAATGTACTTTAACTTCAAGCTGTTAATATTATTTGATTTAATTTTTAGTTCTCTGAACTAGACATGTTGTATTTATTGGATTGATAAATGTATATTACAATGCTATTAATTTCCCAAAAATTTTCTTTAAAACTTAATATATTGTTTTTTTCTTTATTATCTTTGTATTTATGAAAGAAACAATATTTCTTTATGGCTGACTATGATATGATAACGATTTTAGGCCCTACGGCTTCGGGAAAAACAATCCTTGCTACCGTGTTGGCATATGACTTAAATGCTGAAATAATAAGTGCAGACAGTCGGCAGATATATCGAAGAATGGATTTGGGGACGGGAAAAGACTTAGCTGATTACGAAATAGACGGATGTGTCATCCCTCACCATTTAATTGATATAGTAGAACCTGGATATAAATATAATATATTTGAATATCAGCGTGATTTTCTTCATGTATATAATGATCTGAAAGAACGTAACGTTCTTCCTATACTTTGTGGTGGAACGGGTTTGTATTTGGAATCTGTATTGAAGGGATATAGGCTGATTCCTGTTCCTGAAAATTCCGAACTTAGAAGAAAGCTGGAAAAGAAATCGCTTGGTGAACTTACGGCAATATTGAGTGGTTATAAGGTCTTACATAATAAGACGGATGTTGATACTGTTAAAAGAGCCGTACGGGCTATTGAAATTGAAGAGTATTATTCAGATCATCCGGTTGAGGAACGTTCTTTTCCTACGATTAACAGTTTAATTATAGGAATTGACATCTGCAGAGAACTTCGGAGGGATAAAATAACCGGAAGATTGAAACAAAGATTGGATGAAGGAATGGTAGAAGAAGTGAAAAAGTTACTCGATGAAGGTATTTCACCTGATGATTTGATATATTATGGATTGGAATATAAATATTTAACGTTATATGTGATTGGGCGTATAACGAAAGAAAGTATGTTCCAGCAGTTGGAAATAGCTATTCATCAATTTGCTAAGAGGCAGATGACTTGGTTTAGAGGAATGGAACGAAGAGGATTCAAGATTCACTGGTTGGATTATTCGTTGCCTATGAAAGAAAAATTAGATTATATAGAAACATTATATAGGGGTAGTCAGTCTATTTAGTATATATATTATGGTCGAATCAGAAAGATGGGGTATCATTTATAATCCCAAGGCAGGAATCAGAAGGGTGCAAAAGCGCTGGAATAAAATCCGTGAATACATGGAGACAAAAGGTGTTATATTCGATTATTTGCAGTCAGAGGGTTATGGCTCGGTTGAACGCCTAACGCGCATGTTGGCCAATAATGGATATCGTACTATTGTTATTGTAGGTGGAGATGGAGCTATTAACGATGCTATTAATGGTATTATGTTATCCGATGTCCTCGACAAAGAAAAGATAGCCCTCGGCATTATTCCTAACGGTATTGGAAATGATTTTGCTAAATATTGGGGAGTTGATGTTGATAATTATAAAGAAGCTGTTGATATTATAATCAATCATCGTACAAGAAAAGTTGATGTAGGTTATTGTTCTCATCAAGAATCAGGTGTGGAGGTGACTCGTTATTTCCTTAATGCTGTAAATATTGGTTTGGGTGCAAGAATTGTGCAAATCTCGGATGGAGCATATCGCTTTTGGGGTATAAGAACTTTATCTTTCTTTACGTCAATGTTTTTAATGATATTTGAACGAAAACTTTATAATATGCATTTAAAAATCAACGGAGAGCATATTCGTGGAAAAATAATGACGGTTTGTGTAGGCAGTGCTCGAGGCTATGGACTTACTCCAAGTGCTGTTCCATATAATGGTTGGCTTGATGTCTCTATTATATATCGTCCGGAATTATTGCAGATGTGCTATGGCCTTTGGCTTCTTGTGCAGAAACGTATATTAAATCATAAAATGGTAAAACCTTATAGAACTCAAAAGGTAGTCCTTTTGAGAGCGAAAAATGCGCCGATAAGTTTAGATGGAAGAGTGCTTCGTGAAAACTGTCCTATTAAGATCGGTATTTTACCGGAAGCTATTAATTTGATTATTCCCAAATAAAATGTATGATGATGACACTAGATTACTTGAAATCCGATAATTTTTTCTTGCTGGCAGGACCTTGTGTAATAGAAGGAGAGGAAATGGCTCTACGTATAGCGGAGAAGATTGTAACAATTACGGATAGACTTCATATTCCTTATGTATTTAAGGGTTCATATAGAAAAGCCAATCGTTCGAGGTTGGATTCATTTACCGGAATAGGTGATGAAAAGGCATTGAAGATTTTGGAAAAGGTTCATCAAACTTTCGGTGTACCTACAGTGACTGATATCCATGCGGCGACAGAAGCTTCAATGGCTGCCGAATATGTGGATGTTTTACAAATTCCGGCTTTTTTGTGTCGTCAGACCGACTTGTTGGTCGCAGCTGCAAAAACAGGTAAAGTCGTAAATATTAAGAAAGGACAGTTTTTATCACCGGAGGCTATGAAATTTGCTGTAAGTAAAGTTGTAGAGGAAGGTAATGCAAATGTTATGCTGACAGAACGAGGAACGATGTTCGGTTATCAGGATTTAATTGTTGATTATAGAGGAATTCCAGAAATGCAAAGTTTTGGCTATCCTGTTATATTGGATGCTACCCATTCTTTACAACGGCCTAATCAGGTATAAGGAGTGACAGGCGGGATGCCCCAGTTAATAGAGACAATAGCAAAAGCCGGTATTGCAATTGGAGTTGACGGACTGTTTATTGAAACGCATGAAAATCCTTCTGTAGCTAAAAGTGATGGTGCCAATATGTTGAAATTGGATTTGTTGGAAAACTTGTTGAATAAATTAGTAAAAATTAGAGAGGCTATCCGTTGATTATTATCCGATTTTACTTATTTTCTTCAACTTTTCTTCATCAATGATTTTGATCTTTCTACCATCAATGGCAATTAATCTTTCTGAAGCAAAATTTGATAATGTGCGGATTGCATTTGATGTTGTCATATTGGAAAGATTGGCTAAATCTTCTCTGGATAAATAAATGCTGAGGGTATAGCCATCTTCTTCCAACCCGTAACTGTCTTTTAAGAAGAGTAAAGATTCGGCAAGACGTCCTCTAATGTGTTTTTGTGTTAAGTTAACTGTACGCTCATCCGCTACTCCTAAATCTCTGGATAATTGTTTTATAAAGAATAAAGCAAGTTGATTATTCTCATTAACAAATTTTAAAATAACATCCATAGGAATCATGCAGATGATAGAAGGCTCGAAAGCAGCCGCAGCCGTAACAAAATTTTCTTCTGCAAAATACGCACGATAGGCAAAGTATTCAACAGGTTTTATTACACGAATGATTTGGCTTCTTCCGCCTACACCATCCTTAAAAATTTTGACTTTACCATTTAATAAGCATAATAAATGTGTAGGCCTATCGCCTTCACAATATATCATTTCATTTTTTTTGAAGCGCTGAATAGTAAAATTTTTTGCTAAAGAAGCCCTTTGTTCCTCGTTTAGAGGATTCCACATTTCAGAGATACAACGAATGATCTCTGCATCTGTAATTTCTTTTTTTGCCATCTTTAACCTGTCGTGAAATGATGTTATTGAGCACAAAAATAATAAATAATATTTAATCTTTAAAGAAAAAAAAGAGAAATGTAATGATAAGAAAGAAAAAATGTTATCTTTCTAACAATGTCATGTTATTATTTTATTTCCTCTAAGAAAATTTTTACACTTTTCATTATATTTGCAAGAAGAAATATTTGTTATGATAATAAAACGGACGTTTTTGGTATGCGGAATGTTCTTTTTTTTCCTTTTCCAGTTATCAGGGGAAACAAAAAAGAAAGAAGAAATGCTTTTTGCAGAAAAGGCGAATCCGGCCGATACTATTATCAGACATGTACTTGATTCTGTTAATGTCTATTCAAAGAAAATAGATGAATATAATGCTGATTTATATATAAAAGGTAAGATTTCTATTTTTAGAAAGAATGCTTTGTTGCGATATATACCTTCCATGTTTTCTTTTGATAAAAATATCAAGGATTATATGACAGAATCTTTGAATGAAGTTCATTATACGGCCCCGGATATTTATGACCTGAAATTGAAATCCCTGACAGGTACTTTTGCTCAAAACAGAGGAATACTTAGAAATGTCATGCAGTATTTCAATATGAATGTTTATAAATCTACTTTTTTAACAGACCGATTGTTGTCTCCTTTGAGTGAGGCCGGATTAAAAAACTATTTATATCGTATGGATTCCGTATGGACTGATGAGTCTTGTCAATATTTTAAGGTAAAAATTATGCCACGTTATTGCAGTGATAAACTGATAGAAGGCTATGTTGTGGTTAAAGGGCCGGATTGGACTCTTTCCGAATTGGAATTCAAAGGGAAAGTAGATATGACAGACTTTTTCTTTCATATAACAATGGGTGAAAAAGGAAATGCTATTTTTCTTCCACAACATGTATATGTCAAGATTTTATTTGATTTTATCGGAAATTGTCTGGGAGAAGAATATAATGCTTTTTTTCGTTATAATTTAGTAAGAACTTCCAATGTGCCCAGATATTCTATTTGGAAAAAACATAGCCATGATTTAAGTGAATCTTTTAAACTTACTTGTGATTCTACAAAATACGTAACAAAAGATCTTTATATGAATTTTGAAAGACCTGTTCCATTAAATGATTCTGAAAATATTATTTATATGAATAGTCTTTTACGCAAAACGAGAATAGAACAAGAATGTCCTTCAGAAAAAAAGAAAAATTCAGAATTTTGGGGACGGGTAGGAGATGCATTAATTTCTAATTATACTATAAACTTATCAAATATCGGAAGTGTGCGTATGTCGCCTTTGATTAATCCTGTTATGTTTAAATATAGTCATGGGAATGGATTATCCTATAGACAAGTATTTAAATATAATCGGGTTTTTAATCATGATCGAATGTTAAGCCTTCGTCCCAATTTGGGATATAATTTCACTCATAAGGAGTTTTATTGGAAATTAGTTACTAATTGGACCTATTGGCCGGAGAAGATCGGTGTTTTTCATTTGGATATAGGAGGAGGTAATCAAATATACAGTAGTAGTGTATTGGATGAAATTAAACAAATTCCGGATTCGACTTTCGATTTTAATAAATTAAAATTAGATTATTTCAGGGATAGTTATGTAAAGTTTAGCCATCAAATTGAAGTAGTAAACGGATTAAATATACTTGTAGGTTTTGAGGCGCACCATCGTGTTCCCGTTAATGTAAGAATTGAGGAAGATAATAATGGGACTGACGAAGCAAATATTTCATTATCTGATAAAAGCACAAATCGAAGTATTTTAAATAAGATAAGGCCATCTTATAATAGTTTTGCTCCTAGAGTCCGCATTGAATGGACGCCGGGATTGTATTATTATATGAATCGTAAGAGAAAAGTAAATTTACATTCACCTTTTCCTTCTTTTTCTTTTGACTGGGAACGAGGTTTGAAAGGCGTTTTTGGAAGTCAGGGGAAATATGAACGATTTGAAATCGATGTGCAACACAAAATTTCATATCCTTCTATGAGAAAACTATATTATAGAATTGGTGGTGGTATGTATACGAATCAAGATGAACTTTATTTTGTTGATTATGCAAATTTTTATCAACAGAATCTAATTTCGGACAATGAAGATGAGATTTCCGGTACTTTTCAATTACTTGATCGGCGTTGGTTTAATTCATCCAGTAGTTATCTTCGAGGGCATATAACTTATGAAACACCTTTTCTTTTATTTGCTAAATTGGGGAAATTTACTAGTATGATACAACATGAAAGATTGTATTTGAGTATGTTAAGCATACCTAAATTAACTCCATATATTGAATTTGGTTATGGTATAGAAACACATATTTTTGATTTAGGTGTTTTTGCCAATTGCATAAAAGGTTCATTTAGTAGTGTCGGTTGTTCTTTTTCTTTTGAGCTTTTTCGATAATAGATGTAAACTTTCGTTTATATATATTTTTTTATTTATTATCTTCTTGATTGTTTTCGATTTCTTCCATATCGTTATCATCATCTTCTTCATTCTCGTCTTTGAAAGGATCTTTTTTCTGTGGTCCTTTATTTTTAAAAAGAATTGCAGCAAAAATCCCGGCAAGAGCTCCGCTTAAATGTCCTTCCCATGAGGTATTTTCTGCTGCAAAAGCTGGAAACATGTTCCAAATTAAGCCTCCATATAGAAATGTAATTAGTAAAGATACAGCGATCAATGGAATATGTTGTCGAATAAATCCACTGAAAAAGAGGAAAAAAGCTAAGGAATATATAAGGCCGCTGGCTCCGATATGCCAACCTGGTTGGCCGATGAGAAAAGTAAATATACCACCTACTATCCATACGAAAATCAAGATAAGAGATCCTAAATCCCGGTAAAAGTAATAGAGACACCATGTAAGAAATAATAAAGGTAATGAATTGGCCAATAGATGTTTCCAACTTGCATGAACTAATGGATGGGACAAGATTCCAAATAATCCTTTTAATGTTCTTGGATATATGCCCCAATGAGTAAAATCCCATCCCATTCCAGATTCCAGAAAACGAATTACATAAAGGATAAATAAAAGGAAGAGAGGAAAGACAAAAGCTAATATGATTCTTCTTAATTCAGGCTTCATTGTATAGGCTTTGTATTTATTTTATACAAAGCAACGAAATAAAAAGGAGAAAATGAAAAAAAACGACAATTCATTTTTTATTTCCATTCTTTTTATTACTTTTGAGGATAACATAAATATGGATAATATATTACCTTAAAAAATATAAACTATGAGTTATTTGCGATTTGA
>CAZKSK010000026.1:0-15391 GCA_964555225.1 uncultured Bacteroides sp. | reverse complement strand
GGAATTACTCCAGAAGAAGCCTTTGCTTCCGCTTCTTCATACAATGTTTCAAATATTACCGAATGGAGAATTCCAACAATCACAGATGTTGCAGAATTAAGTAAGAATCGTCAAGAAATAGGAATCTCTTTATTAAATTCAACATTAAAAGAAGCTGGTGGAAATGGAATTAGTGCTAATGCCTACTATCTTTGCTCGGACAACGAGACATATAAGAAATTCCGTTTCAGCGGTACAATTGCTGATATAGGAAGTACAAAACAATTCCGACTGCGACTTATAAAAAATTATACATGGAATAAAGATTCTTAAAACTATAAACAAAAAAGTTGTAAATAGAAAAAAGTCCATTTATATTTGCTTTATTATGTTACTATAAATACAGTTATGACATTAAACATTGAATTTATAATCAGATTAATAGTTGCTGGTATTTTAGGAGCCATTATCGGCTTGGATCGGGAATACAGGGCAAAAGAAGCAGGTTATAGAACGCATTTCTTAGTTTCATTGGGCAGTGCTTTAATGATGATAGTTTCTCAGTATGGGTTTGCTGATGTTTTAAAAGATGGAGTTGTCAGATTAGATCCCAGTCGAATTGCAGCACAAGTAGTTACAGGCATCGGTTTTATTGGTGCAGGAACCATTATCTTCCAGAAACAGGTAGTCAGAGGCCTTACTACCGCTGCAGGTATTTGGACAGCTGCAGGTATAGGACTTGCTATTGGTGCAGGAATGTATATTATCGGAATTGTAGCTACTCTCTTAACATTAGCAGGACTAGAATTATTAAATCGTATCTTTAAAAATATTGGAATGAAAAGTATTGGGATTACTTTTTTAACAGAAAATAAAAATATTTTAAAAGACCTGGCCAAACATTGTAAAAATTATGATTTCAGGATCGTCTCTTTTCAAATGGAAATTATATCTCATCCGGGAACTTTAGCATATCAAGTTACAGCTGTTATCAAATCCAGAAAAGCTAACGATGAATCTACTTTACTTTCTATGATAGAAGAATTTCCTGAAATTACAATAGAAAGGATCGAATAAACTATGAAAGCCCCCTATCTATGCCATAATTCTCTTTTTACTATTAACGAAGTATTTTCAAAAGGGAAAAATAAAGAAGAATTTAACGAAGACTGTTTTGTTATAACAAATAACTTTGCTGCAGTTATTGATGGGACCACTTCTAAATCAGAATTTCGATGGGATGGAAAAACAACAGGTAAAATAGCCTCTGAAATAATATACAAAACGATCTGCCAACTCCCAACAAATATTGATGCACAGAAAGCTATTATAAAAATAACCGAAAAAATTCATCACTTCTATATCAAACAAGGAATTCTAGATAAAGTTAAAACAAATCCAGCTCTAAAAATTAGTGCCAGCGCTGTAATATATAGTGCTTATCAAAACGAAATATGGCAAATAGGTGATTGTCCTTGTATCATAGGGAAAAAATATTATCCTAATAAGAAAGATATAGATCGAATCTTGTCCGAAACAAGAAGTGTTTTTCTCGAATCAGAAATAACAAGAGGCATTCCCCTACCCAATCTTATTAAGCATGATTCAGGAAGAGATTTTATTTTTCCTCTTTTAGTAAAACAAGCAATTCTACAAAACCACTCATCATCAAATCAACCCTACACATTTGCAGCATTCGATGGTTTTCCCATAAAAATGGAACAAGTAAACATTTATCCTATCGGAAAAGAAAAAACGATAATACTTTCATCCGATGGTTATCCTAAATTATTTTCAACTCTTCAAAAAACCGAAGCTTATTTAACAACAATTCTAAAAGAAGATCCTCTATGTTTTAGAAAATTTAAAAGCACAAAAGGATTAATAAAAGGCAATGTTTCATTTGATGACCGTACCTATTTAAGACTTACTCGTTTATTATGAAAATGAAAACCAAATCCAAGCATTAAATGATTTGGAGTATGAAAATTTTTTAAGCTATAACCAATGTGAAGAAAGGTATTATGAGTCAGATTCATTTTCAATGCTAAAATCTGATAAAAAGCTCTCAAGTCGCTACTACCAGCTAATACATTAGCACCTAAGCCCAAATCTATTGTAAAGAATGGCATTACATATTCGGCACGGCCGGACAATCCGAGTGCCAAACGTTTTCGAAAAGGAGCAGAGCCAAATTCAGGAGGTCCTTCAGGTTCATCATGTCCCAATGGAACAATATTATCTTTTGCATAAACTCCGGCAGAGCCATCATGCAATCCATCCAATGAAAATCCAGCCTTAAAACGATAACAAAAATTATATAACGCTGAAAGATTAAATCCAAAAACGCCATATGAATCCGGGGAAAGATACTTATAGCCATCAACATCTACACCTGTTCGTTTCCAAGAACCGAAAAGAAGTAAATCATAATTCCAATGTTTTATAAAAAGAGGAATCTGTCCAGATTCTTTATCATTATTTTTTCCCCTATCTATGTTGTACACTAATCCTAACCTAAGACCTGTTGTATTTAATCCAGCATTAGGTATTTGAGTATTTCCATTTGAAAAATGAGTAAATGAATAACCTACAACCAAATCAAATTCTCGAGATAAAACTTGATTTAAATAAAGACCTGCAAAAATATAAGCATTAGCTCTTGAACCTATGATTGTATTATTATAATTATCTTCCGTATCATAAGGTTTCCAACCAAAAGACAAGCCAAAATTCCACTCATAATTAAGTGATAAAGAAGAAGTAAGCCGTGCCAATCTAGCCCCCTGAAACAAATACAAAGCTATCGGATTTCCCAATTCATGTGTATCACCCAACGAATAATAGGCCAAGCCGATTCCCTGATAAATATTATGTCCATAAATACTATCAATTTTTGATCCCGGCCTATATTGAAAAGAATATCTTAAATGAGTTGACAAAGCACAATTTAAATTTTTATTTTTATCATTGTTACCCTGTAAAAACGAATTAAAAGGAATAATATATTCCGGTCGAACATCAATTCCAATTCGATGAATAAAACGAGGTGTTGTACAAATTGTATCAGATTCTTGCTTATTCTGTTTCTGTCCTACAACCATGCCAGAATGAAAAATAAACACTATTGTAAATATAAATACAATTTTATTTTTCCAAAAGAGCGAACATTTACTCATCCCAATACTATTCTTTACTTTCCACACGTTCCTGAGGTAAAAGCAAATTAAGAAGAACTCCCACTATCGCTGAAAGTCCAATCCCCGACAAAGTAAAACTCCCCCAGGAAAGAACAGCCCCTCCAATACCTGTAGTCAATGTAACAGAAATAATTATAATATTTCTGGTCTTTGATAAATCAACATGATTATTAATCAAATTACTAACACCTACACTTGCTATTGTTCCAAATAACAACAACATAATACCTCCCAATACTGCTTGTGGAATAGAACGAAGCAAAGCGCTCATCTTTCCTATTACAGAAAAAACTATTGCCGTAACAGCTGCTATTCGAATAACCTGAGGATTTGTAATTTTTGTAAGAGACATGGCACCTGTTACTTCAGAATACGTTGTAACAGGAGGGCCACCAAGAAGTCCTGCGGCTAAACATGCCAACCCATCACCCAAAAGAGTGCGATGCAACCCAGGACTTTTAACGAAATCCTTACCGGCAACGGCACCAACAACATATACATCACCAATGTGTTCAATAACCGGAGCTATTGCTACAGGTATCATATATAAAATCGGAGCTAAGGAAAATTTCGGAAAAAGAAATGGGGGAAACTTGATCCAAGGAGCATTAACAACCCCCGTCATATCTACATCAAAAAAAATCAATGCCACAATATAACCAATCACTATGCCACAAACAATAGGTATAAGCTTTAATAACCCGCGAGCCAATACCAACACAAGTATTGCTGTTATTAAAGATACCGCCGCCAATATCCAATTCGTTTTAGCCATATCTACCGCACTACTTGATAATGTAAGACCAATCAGGATAATAACAGGTCCTATGACCACAGGTGGAAATACACGATCAAGCAACTTCTGCCCCTGCCATTTTACTAATGCACTCATTATAAAATAAACGAGTGAAACACCAACTATACCTCCCAAAGTACCTGCCATTCCATAGAGTTTGGTCGCTTCCAATATTGGTGCTATAAAAGCAAAACTACTACCTAAAAAAATAGGAACTTTACCCCCTGTCACAGAATGAAATATAAACGTGCCTAAACCAGCTGTAAATAACGCTGTAGCAGGATCCAACCCCACTAGAAGAGGCACTAACACTGTCGCACCGAATGCGACGAAAAGAAATTGAATGCCCACCACTGTCTTCCGACCGGTGGACATATTTTTACTTACATCCATGGAGTCTTTCATTATCTGTGCAAATTTAATAATAAAAAAATTATCTTTCTATGGTAACGTAAAAAAAGACTCTTTTTCTGTCATCAAACATAAAAAATTCTTCTATATTTGCGGATATAATTTAAAGTTACAGAATATGGACGCTATAGAAAATTTAATAACTCGTCGTTGTATTCGTACGTATAAAGACGAAACGCCTCCGCAAAAAATAATAGATAAAGTAATAGAGGCCGGGACATATGCTCCAACCGGAATGGGAAGACAATCTCCTAAAATAATAGCTGTAACAAATAAAATTGTACGGGATAAATTATCAAAACTTAATGCTGACATTATGGGCACAAACACAGATCCGTTTTATGGTGCACCTGTCGTATTAATTGTTTTAGCAGATAAAGATATCCCAACTTACTTATATGACGGTTCGCTTGTAATGGGAAATCTTATGAATGCGGCTCACGCATTAGGATTAGGAAGTTGTTGGATACACCGTGCAAAAGAAGTATTTAATACTGATGAAGGCAAAATTCTACTTAAGGATTGGAACATACAAGGTAATTACGAAGGTATTGGGCACTGCATACTTGGGTACTCTCTAGACAAGATTCCGCTGGCTAAACCTCGAAAGAAAGATTATATATATTATGTCAAATGACTTAATAAGATTTCTACAGTTTAAGAAATCAGATTATATACTACCAAATCATTCAATAAGAAAGTGATAATAATATCTATGTCGATTTATTACTCTTTTAAATAATAAAAAGCAAAAATATGAAACGCCTACCATTTTTACTATTTTTTTTGATAATCATCAGTCTTACCGGTTGTACAACACAATCATATATTTCCAGTTTTACAAATTTCGTAGATAAGACAGATGCTAATTGTCAAAACTATTCTCTTAAACAATGGAAACATAACGTAAACAAATTCAAAAAGTATGGTATAGAACGATTCTATAAGGAAAAAGAAAACTTATCAAACGAACAAATCAAAGAAGTTCTTAAACTTGATGCTCGGTACTTAGGTATAGTCAGTAGCCAGAAAGTTATTGAGGTATCAGATATTATTAAAGACATTAAGAAGATGAGTCCGGACGTTCTGGGTGGTTTCTATAATGAATTTATGAATAGATTCAATAAAAGAAAATGAAACGATTCACTATATTAGCTTCCATTTTATGGGTGATAACATTATTCCCAATTATGGGACAAACAAAAGTTATTGCACATCGAGGATTCTGGAATTGTCCACATTCAGCCCAAAATTCCCTCACTTCATTATTTAAAGCAGACGAAGCACATGTTTTTGGTTCAGAATTCGATGTCATTATTACAAAAGACAACGTACCAATAATTCATCATGATGATAGTATAAACCATGTTCTTATAGAAAATGCGAATTTTGAAGAAATTCGGAACAATCTTCTTGAAAATGGAGAAAGTGTTCCAACATTGGAACAGTATCTTCATGCAGGAATTCTTTGCCCTCAAACCAAACTTATCTTGGAAATTAAGCCTCATTATTCAATAACCAATGAAAACAGAGCTGTAAAGAAAACCTTGGAGCTAGTAAGGAAATACAATATGGAGAAACAGATTTATTTTATTTCTTTCAGTATGAACGTTTGTGAAGAACTGCACAAAAATGCTCCTAACGCTTCTATTGCTTATCTTAAAGGAGACATAGCACCAAAAGAAATAGCAAAAAAAGGTTTAACCGGAATTGACTATCAATATGAAATAATTTATAAACATCCGGAATGGATTAAAGAAGCTCATAATAACGGCTTGGATGTAAATGTATGGACAGTTAATACCACTAAAGATATAAAAAGACTGAATAAAATGGGAGTAGACTATATCACTACTAATAATCCGATAGAAGCTCTCCAAATTTTAAAATAGGATATCTTGATATTGCTATCGGCTATCAAAGGAATATAGACGAGAATAAAAAATTCATTTATTTAAAAAGAAATGCTTAAAAGCCAATATAGGAGAATAAAGAAACATCCGAGGTCCGACATATCTCATCACTTTTCTCATTCTTTCTCTCATTTCCGGACGATAGCAATGCACTTTACATGTTTTACAAGAAGGCTTTTTATCTCCGAATCTACAATACTCCAACCGTACTATAGAATATTGAAGTAGTTCCCTGCAAGAAGGACAAAGCTCTTTATTCTTTTCTTTTTTTTTACAATAAAATGATATCATAAAAGCAACAACTTTTTTATCTTTTTCTATCTTGGGGATCATACTGAAATATAATCAAAATATATATTTGAACCAACAAAAAAAGCCCTTTAGATTATATTCCAAAGAGCTTTTAGTACTCGAAGTGGGACTTGAACCCACACAGCCATTACTGGCCAAGGGATTTTAAGTCCCTCGTGTCTACCGATTCCACCATCCGAGCATCCTTTCAAAGATCATGAGCGGAAAACGAGACTCGAACTCGCGACCCCGACCTTGGCAAGGTCGTGCTCTACCAACTGAGCTATTTCCGCTTATTGCGCCGCAAAGATATGGCTTTTATCTTTATCTACCAAATAAGTTTTAGTTTTTTTAGTCCTCTAATTGATTTAGTCGGCCAATATTCTCTCAATATCAGTCCATTCTTCCTCTGAAAAAGAAAGATTTTCTACAGTCTGAATATTATTTGACAATTGTTTTACACTACTAGCTCCAACAATTACTGAAGTCACACGTTTATCATGCAAAACCCAAGCTAAAGCCATCTGAGCCAAAGTCTGTCTACGCCGTAACGCTATTTTATTAAGAAAACGTACCTTAGTTAATTTTTCTTCAGTTATTTGATCGACTTTCAAAGTTCCCGAACCGATATCACGAGTGGCACGAGAATGTTCCGGTATTCCATTCAAATATCTATCGGTTAGCAACCCTTGAGCCAATGGCGAAAAACAAATGAAACCTGAACCATATTTATCCGCCAAATCCAAATTTTCTTTTTCAACTGCACGATCGAACATATTATATCGATATTGGCTTATTAGACACGGAACATGAGCTTCTTTCATCATTTCATAGGCAAGTTTCTGCTGTTCAGGAGGATATTTTGAAATGCCTATATATAAAGCTTTTCCCTGATGAACAATATCTATTAAAGTCTGTATGGTTTCTTCAACCGGTGTAACACCATCATACCGATGACTATAAAATATATCAAAATATTCCAGACCCGTACGTTTAAGGCTTTGATCTATACTTGCCATTAAATTTTTTCTGGAGGAACATGTTCCATAAGGACCATCCCACATATCATGACCAGCTTTTGAAGAAATAATTAGTTCATCACGATGTGATAAAAGATTTTGCTTTAGAACTTTCCCAAAATTAATTTCAGCAGAACCGGGTTCCGGACCGTAATTATTTGCTAAATCGAAATGAGTGACTCCCTTATCAAAAGCATAAAGAATCATATCAGTAGCAACAGAAAAATCATCAACACTTCCAAAATTATGCCACAGACCTAAAGAAATCCGAGGCAACAGTAATCCACTTCTTCCGCAATATGCATACTGCATATTACTATAGCGATTCTCCTCAGGTTTATATATTTTCATTTGCCATTATCATTTGAAGGTCCATGTTTTGTCGTTACCAAAATAGCCCCGTTGGCACCTCGTGAACCATAAATACTTGCATCTTTTAATACTTCCACATGATCAACATCCATCAAACTGATACCCATAAGTGTATCAACTATTACACCGTCTACTACAAATAACGGAGTCTGACTCAACATGAAACTATTAGTTCCTCGCATAGAAACCGAAGGCTCTACACCAGCGCCTCCATTTGCCCCAACATTAAGGCCCGGTATCCGTCCTTGAAGAGCAGACAAAATATCGGTATAACCGCTCCGACGAAGCTCATCACCTGAGATTCCATTACTGACTCCTGTATTCTCACGACGTTTCACAAATCCATAACCGAAATCGACCAAGGATTTATCTTCTTCAGTACGAACCTGACGTTCATCAGCCAAATATATCTTTATACTTTTTTTATTTGCTACGGGAATATAATAAGTATGTTTCTTAACAACAACTTTCAACGTATCTGTCGCCTTTACATCCGTAAGACCAAAACGGCCTAATTTATCCGTACGTGAATACTTTCTTGGATTTTGCACATAAATATGAATATTTTTCAACGGTGCCCCATGAGCATCAAAAACCATACCATTGAAAGGCACACCGGACTGTGCATACATTCCCAATGATAAGGAAACCGAAATTAAAAAGGAATAAAGTGCTTTCATATAAATAAGTATTATAGATTTAAAAAGTCAAACAAAAAGCATTATTCTGCCAACAGGTTTTTTTCTGCCTCATCTATACGTTGAAAATCAAATTCTCCAATAATTTGATTCATTAAATCGGAAATTCTATCATTACATAAGTTTCCGAGACTACCTTCATGAGTATGGTGGATATTTTTATCTGGGACAAACTTACCCGCTTCAATCTCAAGACCTACTTTTTTATAGGCATCACGAAACGGCATCCCATCTCGAGCCAATCGATTTACTTCCTCTACACTGAAAATATTTGCATACTTGTCATCATCAAGAATATGTTCATTCACTGTCATTCTGCTGACAATATATGCTGTCATATCTATACAATCCTTTAATTCCTGAAAAACAGGTAGGAAAACTTCTTTTATAATTTGTAAATCTCGAAAATACCCACAAGGCAAATTATTGGAAATCATCATAATCTGCTGAGGTATGGATTGGATTTTATTGCATTTTGCACGAATAAGTTCAAAGACATCAGGATTTTTTTTGTGCGGCATAATACTTGAACCCGTAGTGCATTCATCCGGTAATTTCACAAAACCAAAATTCTGGCTGTTAAAAAGACAAGCATCATATGCTAGCTTGGATAGAGTCCCGGCTATGGATGACAACGCAAACGAAACATTCCGTTCCATTTTTCCTCGTCCCATTTGAGCGTATATCACATTATAATCCATGGAATCAAATCCTAAAAGATTTGTTGTCATCGTTCTGTTCAATGGAAAAGACGATCCGTAACCGGCTGCTGACCCCAATGGGTTCCTGTTACATATTCGATAGGCTGCACGAAGAAATATCATATCATCAACCAACCCCTCTGCATAAGCACCGAACCAAAGACCAAAAGAAGAAGGCATCGCAATTTGCAAATGTGTATACCCCGGCATCAAAACATCTTTGTACCGATTACTTTGAATAATCAATTCATCAAACAGGTTCTTTATCAACAAAACAAGTTCTTTTAATTGCGAACGAGTATAAAGTTTCAAATCAACAAGAACCTGATCATTACGAGAACGCCCACTATGAATTTTTTTTCCGACTTCACCCAATTCACGCGTAAGCATAAGTTCTACTTGTGAATGGACATCTTCAACACCCTCTTCAATAACGAAATCGCCCTTTTCTGCTATCGCATATATTTTCTTCAATTCAACCAATAAGACTTTCAATTCGTCCTTCTCCAACAAACCTATACTCTCAAGCATGGTAATATGAGCCATTGAACCTAAAATATCACTCTTGGCCAAAAAAAGGTCCAGTTCACGATCGCGACCGATTGTAAATTTTTCTATTTTCTTGTTGACCTGTACATTTTTTTCCCAAAGTTTTGATACCATAACGTCAATTTTTAGTCATATTTTATCACCGCAATCATATCGGCTATTTTTTCTAATCCTTCTTTTACCGGTTTAGATATCATTCCCTTAATAAATGGATTCAATTCCATCTTTACAGTCATTTTTAATTTGCACTGATAATCTGCCACAGGAAGTAACTGTATCCAAAGATTCAAAGGTATAGGCGAAGTTATAGCCTCAAATTTAATACATTTATTTATATCTCTATCAATAATTTTCAAAGAAACATTTCCTACAGGAGATAGATTAAAACTAACGGAATCTTTATCGAAACTAAATTCCGAAATTTTATCCGATGGCACTTTGTCTTTAATACTTTCCAAATTGTTCAAATCGGAAAGTTTCGCATAGACTTGTTCTACACTATAGGGAATTATTTTGATTCCACTTTCGAATTGTGTCATTCTGTCTTGTCTTATGATTAAAAAAGAGAACTATTTAGGCAAAAGCAAACCCTCATAATTCTCTTTTGTATATTTAATTTTTCATTAAAATCATCCATTCCAATGAGCTGGATCCAAACGCCATTCGTGAAGAACTTCCACGTCCTCAGGATTAATATATTCGGTTTTCAAAGCAGCTTCAAGCACCGCTTCATAATTGGTTAAAGTAACCAACGGAACTTTTGCCTCCTTAAATGCCTGCACCGAAACATCAAATCCATAAGTAAACGAAGCAATCATGCCTATAACATCGCACCCGTCACGACGAATAGCTTCTACTGCTTTAAGACTACTCCCTCCCGTTGAAACAAGATCTTCAACAACAACGACCTTCATTCCGGGACGAAGTTCACCTTCAATCAAATTTTCCAACCCATGATCTTTAGGCGTAGAACGGACATAAACAAAGGGTAGATTCAATTCGTCCGCGACCAAAGCACCTTGCGGAATAGCACCCGTAGCAACTCCTGCAATTGCATCAACCTGTCCGAACCTTTCAAGAATCAAACGAGATATTTCAATTTTTACAAAATTACGTAATGAGGGGTAAGATAGAGTCTTTCGGTTATCACAATAAAAAGGCGATTTCCAGCCGGAAGCCCATGTAAAAGGATTGGCCGGTTGTAATTTAATAGCCTTAATTTTCAGTAGTTTTTCAGCAAAAAGTCTCTCTAAAGTTTTCATAACTTAACCAATATATTTTATAACGTGTTGCAAATGTAAATAAAGATGTTGAAAAAGTATAACTCTTATAAGTTATTTTTTCAAAATAATCGTTTTTTTTGAAAAATATAATAAAAAACAATTACAAATGTAAAGCAAAAGCAAGAGTCAATACACTTATTTTCAAATTTGCTTCCTTTATGATAGGCTCCGCACAAGCACAAATAGTTGCGCCCGTCGTTACAACATCATCAACAAAAAGGATATGTTTCCCATTAAAATTCGTACCGGACACAAATTCGAAAGCCTCACTTACATTCTGGAGTCTTGCTTCAACGCCTTTGTGCGTCTGGGTATCACTATTTTTTACTCGACGTATTGCATTGTAAGCAACAGGAATATGAGTAATTTGAGAAATACCGGAAGCCAACCATTCACTTTGATTATAACCGCGGATTCTCATTTTTATTGAAGTTAACGGTATCGGAACAATAAAATCTATGCCCTCAAAGAAAGAAGAAGAAAGAATTTCAGAAGCCAAACATCGTCCCATTTCAGAACCGACCCAAGGATGTCCGTAATATTTTAAATGATATAAAATATTACATGCATTATTTCCTTTTCGGTAATAAAAAAAAGAGGAAGCACGTTCTATAGGAATCCTTCCATAAAAAAGTTTTACCAACGGATTCTCAGGTTCAAGGTGATATTCTGTTCTGGGTAAATCGCGAAAACAAGTCATACAAAGAGTCTTCTCCTGGGAATGAAGCCTACGACCGCACATGACACACATTCTCGGAAAAAGAAGATCTAAAACTTCATGAATCAATTTCTTCATAATCTCCGACATTTAAACAAATACGAATTGCATCCATTTCGAAACCACGCCCCAAAGCAAAACGTATCAGCTTTCCATTAATTTCATATTCACTCTTACCTCTTACCGTCTTTTTTTTTGCCTGTAAAAGATATTTTAATACTTCCAGATACTCAGTTTCGTCTATTTTACTTAATTGGTTTTCAATACATTGTAAAGATATTTTCTTAAATAGTAGTTCTTTGGTTATCTTAATCTTACCCCATTTATTATAAGCAAACTTATCATGGACAAAAGACTTACAATATCTTTCTTCATCAATATATTTTTCTTCAACCAGTTTTTTCAAAATACGAGACTGAACATCCTTCGCTACAGCCCACTTATCCATTTTATCACTTATCTCAGACAGGCAATGTTCCGATAAAGAACACAAAGCTGAAACCTTATACCAAGCTTCCTCTTCACTTATTTCTTTCATTTACACATTCGTTTTTATAGCTTTTACCATACGGTCCTTGCCCGCAAAATCTTTCCTTATTTCTATTTTTTTATATTTCAGATTAAACAATATTATCTGTATTTCATTCTTATACAAAGGATTAATTTCAAAAAAAAGCTGACCTCCGTCATTTAGTATGCTCAACCCGATAAAAGCAATTCTTTTATAAAAAAGCAATGGATCTTCCTGAGGAACAAAAAGAGCTTGATGTGGTTCCCAATCCAGTACATTCTTTTCCATAAGTTTTTTTTCAGACGGACACACATAGGGTGGATTGCTTACAATAACATCAAATTTTCCGTCAGGTAATTCATGCAAAATATCAAGACATTTAAATTCAACAGTTGAATGATTGTATTCATTATTCTCCCTTGCAATTGACAAAGCAGCATTAGAGATATCACAAGAAACGACACGGGCCATCGGATATTTCTTGGAAATTGCAATAGGTATACAACCACTTCCCGTACCAATATCTAAAACAGAATTCAAAGAACCGCAAGACTGAAAAACCCATTCCACAAGTTCTTCTGTTTCCGAGCGAGGTATCAAAACATCCGGAGTAACTTTAAATAAATATCCACAAAAAGAAGTTTTTCCTAAAATATATTGAATAGGTTCATACTTATCAAGCCGCAATAAAATTTTTCTCAGTTCGTCCTTCTTCTTTTCTGAAAAAGCAATATCTTTGCCCATATAAACATCCAACATTTTAATAGCAAAATAATCTTCAAGGATCATTCGAGCCATTGCTTTAGCCTCCTTTTCATGATATTTTGCCTTCAAGTGTTGAATTATTGACAGATAAACTTGCATGCCCTCATTTTTTAATGCAAAAGTAAAGAAATAACCATTATTATCATGAATAAAGACGATTTTTTTATGTCTCGCTGCATTCAACTGGCTAAAAACGGAAGAGCAAACACAGCGCCCAATCCTATGGTCGGCGCAGTTATCATAAATAATGATAAAATAATTGGAGAAGGTTATCACGTAAAATGCGGAGAAAGCCATGCTGAAGTAAATGCTATCCGCTCCGTAAAAAAAAGTGAATTACTAAAGAGTTCAACCATTTACGTTAGTTTGGAACCTTGTTCCCACTATGGAAAAACACCTCCATGTGCGGATCTCATCATAGAAAAGGGCATCCCTAAAATAGTTGTCGGATGTGTTGATCCTTTTAATAAAGTTTCAGGAAAAGGAATTCAAAAACTTCGTGACGCCGGCCGAGACGTAAAAGTGGGAATACTCGAAAAAGAATGTCTGGAACTCAATAAAAAATTTATTCTGGCAAATACATTGAACCGTCCTTACATAATACTAAAATGGGCTCAATCGGCAGACGGCTTCATAGATAAAAAAAGAAAAGACGGGAAACCTATATTATTTTCTTCGCCCCTTACTCAAATGCTTGTACATAAAAAAAGAAGTGAAGTTAATGCTATTCTAGTTGGAACAAGAACCGCATTGTTAGATAATCCTTCCTTAACGGTAAGACAATGGTATGGAAAAAATCCCATAAGGATTGTTTTGGACAAAGACCTTAATCTTCCAAGTAACTTACATCTTTTCGATAATTCGATACAAACATTCGTTTTTACTGAAAAAGAAAAAGAAAATTTCCTAAATACTAAATACATTACATTAGACTTTGATGTAAATTTGCCTCAAAAGATATTAAACGTTCTTCAATCACTGCAAATCCAATCAATTATTATAGAAGGAGGAAGAGTCACACTACAAAGTTTTATAGACTTGAATTTATGGGACGAAGCTTATATTGAAAAGACAAAAATCATTTTAGGATCAGGAGTAAAATCACCTGTACTTAACAATGAAAATTTAGTAAAAACCCAAATATATAATACGTCAATTATAGAACTTCATTTAAATAAATTGTGATTTCAGATATTTTTTTAAGTAAAACACAGATAAAATCGCCAATTTTATCTATAAATAATTATAAAACTTCTTTTGTTTGTTCAGAATAGCAAAAATAGTTCTTACTTTTGCAACTTGAAAATAAATACGCGTAGATGAAAAAAATATTACTATTTATAGTCGGAATATTTGCTGTTTCATTGGTTTTTACGTCATGCTTTAACGATGACGATTCAACTACAACATATTCTTCAGATGCTGCTATCACAGCATTTTCTATTGGTACCATTGAGACAACCTTAAACACAAGAAAGTATGATGATTCCGACGACAGTACTTATACGGTTACTTTGACAGGTAGTAAATACACCTTCGTTATTGACCAACAAAACAATCTTATATACAATACCGACTCTCTTCCATATCTTACAGATGTATCCAAAGTAGTGACAACAGCTACAAATGGCGGTTATTCATTAACTTACAGAAAAAATGATGCTGATACAATCTGGACATCAACCGATTCTATAGATTTCACCAAACCGGTTGCATTCAAATCATGGGCTCAAGACGGTTCCTCAAGACAATATACGATAAAAGTCAATGTTCATCAATATAATCCTGATTCTTTGGTTTGGAATTCTGTTCCTTCCAACTTTAAGGGTGAAATAATCACCGGAAATCAGAAAGCCATTCTCTTTAAAAACAATATTTTCATATACGGAGAAAATGACAATCAGGTCTTAGTAACATCAACATCAGAAAATGATGGAGCAAATTGGACTTCTCCAACGGAAATTTCAGGAGTTTCTGAAAAAGCAGATTATTCATCAGTTATTGCTTTCAATAATGCCATTTATATCTTAAGTGGTACAACGTTATATAAATCGGAAGATGGTAAAAATTTTAATGTCGTAACTAACAACAATATTAATTTCAAAAGATTATTGGCTATAAATGGAAGTACACTTTGGGCAGCAAATAATGATAATAAATTCATTTCGACCTCTGATGGAAATAA
>CAZKSK010000025.1:0-15681 GCA_964555225.1 uncultured Bacteroides sp. | reverse complement strand
TAAAAATAATGCAAGGAGCTTTTTCTTTGGCTTGACGGAATAAATCGCGAACACGAGAAGCTCCTACTCCCACAAACATTTCAACAAAATCAGATCCCGAGAGAGAAAAAAAAGGAACATCAGCTTCACCGGCAACGGCTTTTGCCAATAACGTTTTTCCAGTACCCGGAGGCCCTACTAATAAAGCTCCTTTAGGTATTTTACCTCCCAATTCCGTATATTTTTGAGGCTTTTTTAGGAATTCTACAATTTCTTCGACTTCTTGTTTGGCTTCCGCTTGTCCAGCTACATCCTTAAAAGTTATTTTTACTATTTTCCCATTTGTTTTATCAAACAATTGTGCTTTTGACTTACCTACGTTGAATACTCCACCACTGCCCATTCCGCCTCCGCCCATTCGGCGCATAAGGAAAATCCAAAGAAATATTAATAGACCAATGGAAACAATATTCCAGAATAAAGCTCCAAAGAAATCGTTCTTTTTTTCATAGTTTACGGTTCCCGAGAAATGTCCTTGTTGTTGTTGTTCATCTAAAAATTTTTCTAAAGCATCAATAGAACCAAATTCGACTGTAATAAAGGGGCTGCGTCCTAACTGATTCGCATCTGTTTTAAAGACCTCTTTTGCGTATTCAGGCTTTACATACATTTTTAGAGTCAAGTCGTCTTTATTGGCGATTACTTTAGTGGCATATCCTAGAGATACATACCGTTTAAATTCTGTGTAAGAAGCTGTTTTACTAACATCTGTGCCTTGATTCATAAACATTAGGGCTATTAATGCCGTAACGATAATAATATAAAGCCAATTCAAATTCGGCTTTGGCATATTTACACGTGGCTTATTGCTGTTATTATTGCTAGTTCCGTTCATTTTATTAATCTATATCTGGTATTGATGTTAATGCTGCGTCTGCCCATAAAGTTTCCAGTTTGTAGTAATTACGCTTTTCAGGTAAAAAAACATGCACTAGAACATCTGAATAATCCATTGCAACCCATTCGGCATTATGAAAACCATCTATGGCAATGGGCTTGTTCCCTGTTTTTTCGCGTACGTTGTCAGTAATTGATTCAACAATTGCTGATACTTGGCTCGGCGTATTTCCTTGGCAAATAACAAAATAATTACAAATAGTATCTCCGATTTTCGAAAGATCTGCAACGATGATACTTTTTCCTTTTTTATTTTGTATTCCTTCTGTAATTTCTTTAATCAAGTTTTTTGTTTCGTTCATTTATTATTTGAATTATATCTATATAGTTGGCAAGAAAATTAATTTTTACCAAGTTATTATATTTAGTGCAAATATACTGCTATTTATTAAATCATTTTGTGACTTCTGACTGTTTTTTTATTTTTTTAGATAATCCGGAGTGAAAATAGGCTATGCTTTATTTTTTTAGGAAAAAATGTCTTGAAATTATTGTAAGTAACAAAAAATGTGGTACATTTGCAGCGCAAAAGAAAAGCGTTTAATTGGGCTATGGTGTAATGGTAACACAACAGATTCTGGTCCTGTCATTCTTGGTTCGAATCCGAGTAGCCCAACAAAAAAAGTCTTTGAATCATGAGGGGTTTGAAGGCTTTTTTTATTGGTTGTCTATAAATAATATTTTCTCTTTTTTAAAATAATAGCCCTTTTTTTATGAAATAACGTATTTATTTCTTTAATTTGCAAAATAAAGTGATTGGTATTATCACTGTAGAAACAATTAAAAAAGTAAGAAAATGGATTCTCTCGAGACTAATCAAAATTTGGAGCCGGTTGAGGTTTCTTTTCAACCCAAAGCTACAAAAGAAGAGGTAATTGAGCGTTTGAAAGAAATAGCTCAAGATGCAGAAGACGCTGATAAGCAGGAATTAGATTCGTTGAAACAAAATTTCTACAAAATTTATAAATCGGAACAGGAAACTGCGAGAAAGGATTTTGTTGAAAAGGGTGGTGATGTAGCGAATTTTGTTCCCGAGGCCAATACGGCCGAAGCAGATTATAAGGCAGTAATGAATGTGATAAAGGAGAAGCGAAATGAAATTCTGCAGGAGCAAGAACGTCAAAAAGAGCAGAACCTGATTTTAAAACAGCATATTATTGACCGAATGAAAGCTCTAGTAGCAAATCCTGAAGAAGCCAATAAATCCTATAATGAAGTTAAACAGTTACAGCAACAGTGGAAAGATATTAAATTAGTGCCTGCCACAATGGTTAATGAATTGTGGAAAACTTATCAGCATTATATAGAACAGTATTACGATATCCTTAAATTAAATAATGAGTTTCGCGAATATGATTTTAAAAAGAATCTTGAAATCAAGACAAAACTTTGTGAAGCCGCAGAGAAACTAGCAGATGAACCGGATGTGGTTTCCGCGTTTCACCAGTTGCAAAAACTGCATCAGGAATTTCGTGAAGCGGGTCCTGTTTCTAAAGATTTAAGAGATGAAATATGGAATCGTTTTAAGGCTGCTTCAACAATAGTAAATAGACGCCATCAGCAGCATTTTGAAGATATTAAACAAAGTGAGCAGAAAAATCTTGATGAAAAAACGGTAATTTGTGAGATTGTAGAATCCATGAACTTGGAGGATTTGAAAAAATTTGCTGAGTGGGATGCAAAAACAAAAGAGGTATTGGCTTTACAAGCTAAATGGAAAACAATAGGTTTTGCTCCACAAAAAATGAACGTAAAAATTTTTGAGCGTTTCCGTCAGGCTTGCGATAATTTTTTTTCACAAAAAGCTGGATTTTATAAATCTGTAAAAGAAGAATTTACCAATAATTTGGAAAAGAAAAAAGATTTGTGTGAGAAAGCAGAAGCTCTGAAAGAAAATACGGATTGGAAAGAAACTTCTAAACAATTTGTTAAAATACAACAAGAGTGGAAAACGATTGGACCGGTCCCCCAAAAATATTCAGAATCATTATGGAAACGTTTTATTGAAGCTTGTGATTATTTCTTTGAGCAGAAGGGAAAAGCAACTTCTTCACAACATAATGAGGAATCTGCTAATCTGGGGAAAAAATTGGATATTATAACTCGATTAACTGTTATTGATGTTGAAACGAATTCTGAAGAAGCCATTAAAACAGTTCGTGCTTTGATGAATGAATGGAATGCTGTAGGGCATGTTCCTTTTAAAGAGAAAGACAAAATCTTTAAACAATATCATACTTTGATTGACAATTTGTTTGATAGCCTTAATATGAGTGCATCAAAACAGAAATTAAATAATTTTAAATCGGGTCTTAGTAAAGATGGAAATTTGAATAGGGAAAGAGACAAGCTCGTTCGTCAATATGAAATGATGAAAAATGATATCAAAACTTATGAAAATAATTTAGGTTTTTTATCGGCTTCTTCAAAAAAGGGTAATAGTCTTGTCACCGAAATGCAACGCAAAGTAGAGAAATTGAAGAGTGAACTTGAATTAGTCTCCAAAAAAATTGAGATGATTGATGATACAAGTGGAAAATAAATATTGAATTTAGAGCCGTAACGGATTCCCGTTGCGGCTTTTTGTTTTATAGGGGTTGTTGAGGTGGAAAATTTGTTAAAGCTTTTTCTACTTGATTGGTTAGTAGCACAAATTGTTCGACAGATAATTGTTCAGGACGTTTATTAAAAATAGGATCTTTATAGATTGGGCATTGTTGACCTAAAATAGGTTTTATAGAATTACGGAGAGTTTTTCTTCTTTGATTAAAGGTGGTTTTTACTACACGTTTGAACAGAATTTCATTACATCCTAAATTCTGGGTATTATTGCGTGTCATTCTAATAACTGCACTTTTTACTTTAGGAGGAGGATTGAATACATTTTCATGGACTGTGAAAAGGTATTCTACATGATACCAGGATTGTATGAGAACACTTAATATACCATAAGTTTTATTACCAGGTGATGCGGCGATTCGTTCCGCCACTTCTTTTTGTATCATTCCGGTACAACAGGGTATCAATTCTTTGTAATCAAGCATTTTAAAAAAAATCTGACTAGAAATATTATAGGGATAATTGCCCGTCAATACAAAGGGATGTCCGTCAAATGTATGTTCTAGATTCATTTTCAGAAAATTGTCCTCTATAATTTGATCTTCTAATTGAGGAAAGTTTTTTCTTAAGTATGTAACCGATTCATCATCTATTTCTACTACTTTCAATTCGCGTTTTTTGTTCATAAGAAATTGAGTCATTACTCCCATTCCGGGACCTACTTCCAAAAGCGGAATATCAGGATATGCATCTACTGTGTTTGCAATTGCCTTGGCAATATCCAAATCTTTCAGGAAGTGCTGTCCTAAAAATTTTTTAGGTTTGACGAGTCTCATTCTTTCTTCTTTTTTGTTTAAAATTTTAATAACATTATTATCTTTGCAATTACAAAGATAAAACAATTATCAATTATAAAAGTTCTATATTTGAAAAAGATTATTGGCAATATATTGAAAGTTGTAATTCCATTCCTCTTTGGCGGAGGCATTTTGTATTACACTTATAGAAATTTTGACTTTACCAGAGCTTGGTCTGTTCTCTCGGGAGGAATGAATTATTGGTGGATGGCTCTTACATTGTTGTTTGGTATTTTGAGTCATGTGATTCGCGGAATGAGATGGAAACTTACATTGGCCCCTTTGGGAGAAAGTCCAAAGATGAAAAACTGTGTGAATGCGGTGTTTGTCTCTTATGCGGCTAATATTGTTATACCTCGAATAGGAGAAATCTCCAGGTGTGGAATATTGAAAAAATATGATGGAGTCTCATTTTCCAAGTCATTGGGTACGGTAGTTACCGAAAGACTGGTCGATACGTTTTGTGTAGGAATCATAACGGGAATTACACTTTTAATGCAGACTAATATTTTTGGGACTTTTTTTGATAGAACAGGTACTAATCTATCTGTTTTTACAGCACGATTTACTTCAACGGAAACATATATTTTCTTAGTAAGTCTTTTAGGTATTTTAGTTTTGGCTGTGCTCCTTTTTCGTAAATTATCGGTCTTTGGCAAGGTTGCAGGAATTATGAAAAATATCTGGATAGGAATAATGTCTTTGAAGAAAGTCGAACATAAATGGTTGTTTGTATTTTCTACTATTAGTATTTGGATGTGTTATTTTTTACAATTTTATTTAGCTTTTTTCTGTTTTGATTTTTCGCAGCATATAGGAATTCTTGCAGGTTTGGTTTTGTTTGTAGTCGGGAGTATAGCTGTTGTTGTACCTACTCCTAATGGAGCTGGACCGTGGCACTTTGCTGTTATTACAATGATGACTCTTTATGGAGTGTCGAGGGAAAATGCAGGCATATTTGCTCTTCTAGTACATGGAATACAAACCTTTTTGATTATAGTTTTAGGAATATATGGATTGGCGGTTTTGCCGTTCACTAATAAAAATAAAAGCGTATGAGTACTATTTTTGATTTAACTCCACAGAATGTGTGGAAAAATTTTCATTTGTTAACTCAGGTGCCTCGTCCATCTGGGCACTTGAAGGCAGTACAGAATTTTTTATTGCAATTTGGCAAAAAGGTGGGAGTAGAAGCTTTCCAAGATGATGCAGGGAATATTATATACCGTAAATCAGCGACTCCCGGAATGGAGAATCGTAAAACCTGTATTCTACAGGCCCATATGGATATGGTTCCTCAGAAAGAAAAAGATGTGGAACATGATTTTGAAAAAGATCCTATCCAGACGGAAGTTGATGGTGAATGGTTGAAGGCAAAAGGTACTACATTAGGTTCTGATGACGGGATGGGAGTCGCAGCAATTATGTCGGTTATGGAAGCTAAGGATTTGAAACATGGCCCGTTGGAAGCATTAATTACGGCTGATGAGGAAACAGGTATGTATGGTGCTTTCGGATTGAAAAAAGGAACTTTACATGGTGATATCTTATTGAATCTTGATTCGGAAGAGGAAGGCGTTCTCTATATTGGTTGTGCCGGAGGAATGGACGTTGTAGCTACTTTGGGTTATAAAGAAGTTGCTACGGATCCTACTGATATTGCTCTCAAAATCACTTTAAAAGGTTTGCGAGGAGGCCATTCCGGTTTGGAAATTGCAGAAGGACGTGCTAATGCTAATAAATTGATGGTTCGTTTTGTACGAGAGGTTGTGGCAAGTGATGAAGCACGGTTGGCCAGTTGGAATGGGGGAAATATGAGAAATGCGATTCCACGTGAATGTGAGGTGGTTATAACAATTCCTAAAGAGAATGAAGATGACGTGATGGATTTGGTAAAATATTGTGAAAAGCTCTTTAATGAAGAATATCAAACGATTGAAAAACCTTTCACTTTGACGGCAGAGCATGTTGATTTACCAAAAGGTGAAGTTCCAGAAGAAATTCAAGATAACTTGATTGATGCGATCTTTGCTTGTCAAAATGGAGTAACCCGTTTTATTCCTACTATTCCTGATACAGTGGAAACATCTTCAAATCTGGCTATTATCATTATTGGAGGCGGAGAGGTCTCTATTCAAATTTTGGCCCGTAGTTCTAGTGATTCTATGAAGGAATATCTTACTACCTCTTTGGAATGTTGCTTCTCTATGGCCGGAATGAAGGTAGAAATGAGCGGAGGTTATAGTGGATGGAATCCAAATGTAGATTCACCTATTCTTCATGCAATGAAAAGTAGTTATGAGAAACAGTTTGGTAAAGCACCGGAAGTGCGTGTCGTTCATGCAGGGTTGGAATGTGCAGTTATTGCGGATGCTGTACCAGGACTTGATATGGTCTCTTTTGGTCCTACGCTTCGTTCACCACATACGCCAAATGAAAAATGTCATATTCCGTCAGTAGGGAAATTTTGGGAATTTCTTGTTGCTACTTTAGAACAGACACCAATAAAGGATTAAAAAAAACTTTAGAAACATAAATAGCCTGTGGTTTCTCTCTCATCTAAAGAGAGAAACAACAGGTTTTTTTGTCGTATTTGAAATTTTAGTTTTATATATATTGACATCATTGAATAAAAGCCATAATGACTAAAAATCTTTATCTCATTCTATTTATTACTATCAGTCTGTCTTTTTTTTATACTCATGTGAGAGGACAACAATCCTATGATAAACTCTGGAAACGAGTGGAAAATTATCGTACCAAAGATTTACCGGTATCAGCTGTTAAAGAAACAACTACAATTTATAAGAGGGCTAAAAAGGAAAAGAATTTTTCTCAGATGTTAAAAGCGGCATTTATTCGTATGTCTTTGCAGGATCAAATATCTCCTGACAGTTTTATAGTAGATATCAGGCAAATAGAAGGTTGGGAAAAATATATTAATAATTCATCGGATCTCGCTATTCTTCATGCACTTTTAGGAGCATGTTATCTGGAAAAAACAAATAAAATGGATTCTCGTAATATTGATACCATTATATTGTGGAGAAAAAGGGCATTAAAATATTTTAGAGAGTCTTTAAAAAATAAAGAAATTCTTGCTTCGGTAAGAGTGGATTCATATCTTCCATTAATTATTAAAAGGAAAGATGGTGCTATTTTCGGGCATGACCTTCTTTCTCTATTGACGACTTTTGTAGTTGAAAACTTAAAAACTACGGAATTTGTCTCAGCTTCTGAGATAGTAAACTTTTATACAGATTTGGCTCTTTTTTATGAACAAAAAGGTAATAATGATGCTGCATTATTGGAACGATTAAATGAGCTGGAGATTCGTAACAATCTAGGAGGGAAAGATAAAAGTTTAAAAATGATGTCTTCGCTAGAATATAAGATTGCTTTATTGAATTTAATCGTTAAAAATAAGAAGAATCCTTTATGTGCAGATGTTTATAATAGATTGTTAGACGTAGATCTGAGTTATGCTGAACAATTAAAATATGCTCGTGAGGCACAATCTGAATTTCCTCGATCTATCTTTTTTAATAAATTTAGATTTATAGAGGCAAAGGTTCTTCTGCCACAATTGAACGTGCAGTTTAAATCCGGAATTATTTGTGGAGATTCGATAGATATCAGCTTAAATTACAGAAATTGCAATATTATAACATTTAAAGTTTTAGGAGAAAATGTCCCTAAAAATGCTAAAATTCAATCTTTTAAATTTCATTTGCCATCGGATTACACATTTCATGAAAAAACAGTACGTCTGGCACCATTATCTGCAGGGAAATATAAAATTGTGGCTGAAACAAAGGGCGTGACTGATACATGTGAGATACATCTTACGACATTGAAGTTAATATCCATGCCTTTACCAGATGGAAGAACTCGAATAACTGTCGTTAATAATAAATCAGGATATCCGATTGGAAGATGTAAGGTATTATTATATGAAGCGGAAGATTGGCGATCAAAAATACCGTATAAAGAAACAGGTTCAGTTAAAACTGATGATTCCGGTATGGTAATTCTTGAAAATGGAAAATTTGCTAAGGCCTTTTTGGATAAAAATGATGAAACCGACATTATATCTATTCAAGGAAAGTATTATTATAGACATAATGAAAATAAACAAAAGATAATTAAACTTTATACGGACCGTTCTATTTATAGACCGGGACAGGTTGTTCATGTGGCGGGATTAATTTATAATCAGGATGGAGATAGCTTAAGTGTGGTTTCAAGCCGAAAGTTTACTATAGAATTGAAAGATGTTAATGATAAAACAATAATTTCCAAAGTAGTAGAATCGAATAATATGGGTTCTATTGATGCAGATTTACCTTTACCGGTTTCTTGTTTAACAGGAATTTTTCATTTAAAGATGGATACCGGTTTAATTTCTTTTCATGTGGAAGAATATAAGCGTCCTACTTATCAAGTGCTTTTTCTTCCTGTAAAAGGATCCTATTCTTTAGGTGATAGTTTGTGCATTGTTGGTGAAGCAAAAGCTTTTTCTGGAGAATCCGTGCAAACCGCTAAAGTAAAATATACTGTTTGTCGGACACGTGGCTTTTGGTATCGATTTTATTCTCAAGAGGGCATGAATCGTCATATAGCTACAGGTGAGACACAGACGGATGATAATGGTAGATTTAATATTCCTGTTTTTTTAGACAAGGAAGAGTTGTCTTTGAAAGATGATTTTTGGAATGTTAGTTATGTTATAACTGTTGAAATAACAGATGTGGCAGGTGAAACTCAACAAGGCAAATTTGTATTACCATTAGCCAAACAATCTTTTTATCTTGATCCTGAAGTTCCTTTGCAAATGAAAAAAAGCGATATCAAGGAAATAAAGGTAAAAGCCTTTAATTTAAAAAATGAACTTATTGAGATAAATGGATTCTATAATATCTTTAAACTTCATTCAGATTATAAAAAGGAGAATGCTTTATTGAAGGGTAATTTTTCTTCAAAAGCTCCTTTCCTTATAACTGAATTATCATCTCTCCCCTCCGGAGATTATCGTTGCATATTTTCTTCGGTTAATGAAAAAGGAGATACGATTGAAACTCAAAAAACTTTGGTTTTGTTTTCTTCAGATGAAAAGGATTCTATTGATATGAATGAAGATTGGATATATCTTTCTTCAGAAGAGTTCAACTTACATAAATCGGCAGATCTCTATTTTGCACCAAAGGGAGGACTCACTGACACATATATATTTTATGATGTATTTAGTGGTAATAAATTACTGGAAAGTAAACGGATTGTCATTCATGATAAAATGTTACAACATTTCCATTACGAATATAACTCGGAGTATGGAGATGGTATTAGTATAACGTTGATGTATGTCAAAGATGGTATTTGTCATCATTTTAGCAAAAATATTGTTTTGGCTTATCCGGAAAAGAAATTAAATTTGAAATGGGAAACATTTCGTGATAAATTATATCCTGGACAACAAGAAGAATGGAGACTTTCCATACGGGATGTCACAGGAAAAAATGTGGAGGCTGAACTTCTTGCTTCTTTATATGATGCGTCATTAGATAAATTATATAAACATGAGTGGTATACAAAATTAGATTTTAGTAGGAATATACCAAATGTGACTTGGAATCCAGGATTTCATTATGATACTGAAAATTTATGGTTAAATTTTAAAAATCCATCTTACAAATGGAGACAACGAGAATTTGATATTTTTAAAGATTTTTTTTGTATTTATGGATTAATTTCTTCAGGAGATAACCCTTTTATAAAAGGGAAAACTCCTTTAAGAAGAATGAATTCAGCTTCTGTAAAACTGATGGAGGCTGTTCCTATGGCAAAAATGAATAAAATATCCGAAACGGAGGATAATGAGTTAAAGCAAATCACTTTACGGGAAAATTTTGCAGAGACAGCTTTCTTTTATCCACATTTAATGACAGATAAAAAAGGTATAGCAACTATTTCGTTTACTCTTCCTGAAAGCTTGACTGAATGGAGATTTCTGGGATTGGCACATACACAGAATATGGATTACGGGTCAATAGATGCAAGTGTGAAGGCTTCTAAGGAATTTACAATACGCCCTAACATGCCTCGTTTTGTTCGAGAAGGAGATGAAGCTTCTATATCAGCGCGATTGTTGAATTTAGCAGATAGAGACATTTCAGGTTCTGTAAAAATGGAGTTAATAGATCCTGAAACGGAAAAAGTAATAATATCTCAGGTAAAACCTTTTGCTGTCAGGAAAGGACAAACAGGTTCTTCAAGATTTGAATTTATTGTAACACAGAAATATTCTTTGTTAATTTGTCGTATAATAGCAGAAGGAAAATCATTCAGTGATGGAGAACAGAGCTATCTACCTGTCTTGAGTGATAAACAATGGGTTACCGAGTCTGTTCCATTTACAGTACGTGACAAAGGAACTTATTGTTTTGATTTGGATTCATTATTTAATCATAACAGTAAGACTGCTATTAAAAAGAACCTAACAGTAGAGCTTAGTCAAGCGCCTTTTTGGATGTTGCTTCAATCTCTTTCTTTATTATCTTCACCTCTAAGTAACAATGCTGTAGCTTGGTCGTCTGCTTATTATGTAAATATTATGGTAAATTATTTGACAGAGCATTTACCTAAATTAAAGAATGTAATTGAACAATGGAAACGCGAAGATAGAGAACAACATAGTTTGTCAAGCTATCTGGAAAAGAACGAAACATTAAAGAATACAATACTTGAAGAATCTCCATGGGTGGTTGATGCAATGCGTGAAACGCAGCATATGCAACAGTTGTCAGATCTTTTTGATAAGAATAGAATGATCTCTAGGCGTGAAATAGCTTTACGGAGATTACAGGCACTTCAGCGGTCTGACGGTTCGTGGAGTTGGTTCCAAGGAATGCAAGGGAATTTTTATGTAACAGAAACAGTTGTGGAGCAATTGACAAAGATAAAATATCAAGTTGGTAAAGTCGATGGACGAATTGATACACTCCTTAATAATGCATACAAATTTTTAGATCACTTTGTGTTGAAAGAATACTACGATAGATTGAAAAGAAAAGAAAACGGGTTGCCATCAGAATCAGTTCTTCACTATTTGTATATTTCAACTTTAGCGAAGAGGCCTCTTACATCGGAAGTTAAGAAAATGCAGAAGTTTTATGTTAATTGTTTAATCGTATCTAATTCTCCACAAACTATTTATGGTAAATCACTTTCATCTTTTATTTTGAATGCTTTTGGGGAACACTCAAAAGCAAAAGAGCTTGTTCAGTCATTACGGGAAAATACAGTTTTTTCTTCAAGAATAGGAAGGTATTATGATACGGATAAAGCTAATTATTCATGGGCAGACTATAAAATACCGACTCAGGTAGCTGCAATGACTGCTATGTATGCAATGAAAGAGGATTTTCCTGATACGGAATCATATATAGATGATATGTCTTTATGGTTGATTCGTCAGAAACAGGTACAAATGTGGGATAATCCGGCGAGTACGGTTCAAGTCCTTTTTGCTCTTTTACCTAAGAAAGATAAATTTTGGAGAACATCTCTTGAACCCGTAAACATAACATTAGACGGAAAAACTGTTAGTTTTGATAATGTCTCAGCCGGAATAGGTTATGTCAAGAAATCGTATGCATTAAATAATAAGTCTATCCATTTGTTGAAAGTATTAAAACCTTTTGACGGAATAAGTTGGGGAGCCGTGTATGGTCAATATCTTGAATCGTTAGATAAATTGAAGGTCCAAAATAATAATATATCAATTATTCGACATTTATTTGTTAAACGTATTAAAAATGGAAAAGATCAATGGGTCGTAATGAAAGATAATGATATATTAAATGTAGGGGAGGAACTCAAAACCCAACTTATTATTAATTCAGATCGTGATATAGATTTTTTAGAATTGAAAAATCAACGAGCAGCTTGTTTAGAACCAAAACAAGCTATATCAAATTATAATTGGCAAAATGGACAAGAATATTATCAATCGGTGAGAGATGCTTCTACTACATATTTTTTTGATCATTTTCGTAAGGGTACTTGTGTAATAAATGATTTCTCATTTGTGAATAGGACTGGAAAATACCATATGGGGCTTGCTACTGTGAGATGTGCTTATTCTACGGAATTTGGTGGACATTCGGATAGTTGTGAGTTGATAGTAAAATAAATATCTATGAAAAAAGGCGAGAATTGTTCGGTATACCAAGTACCGGGGAATTTAAACTCTGAATCTCTTCTTTATCATCACAAGAGTAAATGCTGAAAATAGAAATAATGAAAAGCATAGATAAAAGAAAATTCTTCATTTTTTTCATAAATAGATATTGTCTTAAGTTTATATCATCGTTTTTTTTGTTATGCAAATATAATATAAAATTACCGGAATAAAGGGAAAAATCCCTATCTTTGTCTTCAAAACAATGAAAGTTGAGATATGAGACAAAAAATATGGATAATGTCTGTGTTAATGCTTGTTGGATTATTAGCTCAAGCACAGCCAAAAGCCGATTTTGATAAAACTTTGCATGAATTTGGGCCTATTTTATGGAAAAAACCGGTGACAGTGAATTATGTTATTACAAATAAGGGCGATCAGCCACTTGTAATAAGTAATGTTACTGTATCTTGTGGTTGTACTGTTGTTGATTGGACAAAGGAACCGATTTTGTCGGGTAAATCAGGTACAATTAAGGCTACTTTTGATGCCAAAATGTTAGGTCATTTCAGAAAATCTGTAGGAGTATACTGCAATGCGTCTCCTAAACCTATTTATTTAATTATGCAAGGAGAAGTTGCAACGTCCATTAAAAATTATTCTAATGATTTTCCATTCAAAGTAGGTGCTATACGAATGAATAAAAATAATATTGAATTCGAAGATGCCAATAAAGGAGAGAAGCCAACTGCAGAATTGGAAATTATCAACACGTCGAAAAGCGTTTACCAACCGATAATTATGCATTTACCACATTATATCACAATGAAAGCTGTACCGGCGACCCTTTCATCAGGTAGAACGGGTAAAATTATTTTTACTTTGGATACGGATGAGTTGCACGATTTGGGGCTTACCCAGACAAATGTATATTTAGCACGTTTTTTAGGAGATAAAGTTGGTGATGAAAATTCTATAACGGTATCGGCTGTCTTGTTGCCCGATTTTTCGAATTTGACTCCTTCTCAGAAAATCAATGCTCCTGTTATTGAATTATCGGAAAAAGAGATTGATTTAAGGACCTTAAGTGATAAAAATAAAGTAAGTCATACAATATTAATTACGAATGAAGGTAAGTCTAAGTTAGATATTAATTGTGTACAGGTCTTTAATCCGGTTCTGAATGTCGAGTTAGGTAAACGTTCGTTAAATCCTGGAGAAACGACAAAAATGAAGATAACGGCATTAGCTGAGTATTTAAAAAAAGCCCGAAGTAATCCACGGGTTTTAATTATTACTAATGATCCTGTTCATCCTAAGGTAATAATATCTACGAAAGTAAATTAGTAAATATGGAACATCCTGAAAATAGTAAAGAATATAAAGGTTTGACGGTAAATAAAGGAATAACTCAACCGTCAGTAATTAATCCTTATCTGAATTTACGTAAACCGCCGAAAAGGAGAGAACTTTCCTTGGATGAATATGTTAATGGCATTATTAAAGGAGATGTAACGGTTTTGAGTAGGGCTGTAACTTTGGTAGAAAGTATTCGTCCGGAGCACCAATCTTTAGCCCAAGAAGTTATTGAAAAATGCTTGCCATATGCGGGAAATTCCGTCAGAATAGGAATTAGTGGAGTTCCAGGTGCAGGTAAAAGTACTTCTATTGATGAATTCGGATTATATGTTTTAAAAGAATATGGAGGAAAATTGGCAGTTCTTGCGATAGATCCAAGTAGTGAAATTAGTAAAGGAAGTATTCTTGGAGATAAAACCCGTATGGAGAAATTGGCAGTTCATCCAAAATCTTTTATTCGACCTAGTCCAACAGCCGGATCTTTAGGTGGAGTTGCGCGAAAAACTCGTGAAACAATTGTTTTATGTGAGGCGGCCGGTTTTGATAAAATTTTTGTGGAAACTGTAGGAGTGGGACAAAGTGAAACAGCTGTTCATTCCATGGTAGATTTCTTTTTATTGATTCAGTTGGCAGGAACAGGTGATGAATTGCAGGGTATAAAGAGAGGTATTATGGAAATGGCCGATGGTATAATTATTAATAAGGCTGATGGTAATAATATTGAAAAGGCAAAATTGGCAGCTACTCATTTTCGTAATGCACTGCATCTTTTTCCGGCACCGGAGAGTGGGTGGATTCCACAAGTATTGACCTATTCCGGTTTTTACGCTATCGGTATTAAGGAGATTTGGGATATGGTGTATTCATACATTGATTTTGTGAAAAAGAATGGATATTTTGCCCATCGGAGGAATGAACAATCCAAATATTGGATGTATGAAACTATTAATGAACATTTACGAGATAGCTTTTATAATAACGAGACAGTAAACTTAATGCTTAGAACAAAAGAGAAACAAGTTCTTGATGGAGAAATAACTTCTTTTGCCGCGGCAAGGCAATTATTAGAAATGTATTATAATAATTTAAAATAAAAAGGACAAAACTTAAATATTTTGCCCTTTTTAAATATGCTTTTTAAATAGATAATTCTCTTAGTACATTAACAAGCTCTTTCTTGATTGGTTTATCATTCTTTATTGCTTTGGTAAATGGAACATATACAATTTCATCATGATCAATTCCAATCATTATATTTCTTTGTCCTTCGAGTAAGGCATCTATACTGGCTGCACCCATTCGGCTTGCAATAATTCTATCGTGTGCCGTAGGACTACCACCTCTTTGAAGATGTCCTAGAATAGTTACTCGAACATCATATTGAGGATATTCATTTTTAACACGTTCGGCATAGTGCATGGCCCCACCTGTTATCTCACTTTCTGCTACTAATACGATACTACTGTTTTTAGATTTTCTAAAACCATTTTTGATAAATTCTTCCAATTGGTCTACTTCGGTAGCATATTCAGGAATAATAGCAGCTTCAGCACCGGAAGCTATTGCACCATTCAATGCTAAAAAGCCCGCATCTCGTCCCATTACTTCTACGAAAAATAAACGTTCGTGAGAAGTCGCCGTATCACGAATTTTATCAACTGCTTCTAAGATAGTATTTAAGGCAGTATCATATCCAATAGTTGTATCAGTACCAAAAAGATCGTTGTCTATGGTACCCGGAAGTCCAATACAAGAGACATCGTATTCATCTGCAAAAATACGAGCACCAGT
>CAZKSK010000024.1:0-15697 GCA_964555225.1 uncultured Bacteroides sp. | reverse complement strand
CGTAGCGATCGGATGTTTCTCGGTTGTAGCCGAACAGGCCTCTTGCTTTCAAAAGATTTTTAATAATATCTATATCCAGAGTAAAATTCATATTGAAACCTTCACCTAAAGTCTTATCTGTCATGTCCAACATGCCAACCGGGTTTGGTATAGTTAAAAAACATGTGTATGCACCGGTCGAGTCATAAACGGGTAGAGTAGGCAAATAAGCCATAGCAGCAGCTAGTGAACCATCAGCCTGTGAACCACGTCCGTTTGAAGAACCTCCGACAGAACCATTGTTGTTCGTGTTTTTATTATAATTAAGAGTGGTCGTTAATTTTGCAAAATCAGTGAGCTGAGAAGCTATGTTGCTGCGTAATGTGAAGCGCTCCATATCTGAATTTTGCACGGAACCTTTTTGATAATAGTAATTACCGGAAAGATAGTACTGTAATTTAGAAGTGCCACCTTGAATAGTGATATTGTGACTGGAAGTACTACCGTTTCTGAGAATCATATCGCGCCAGTTTGTTGTAGTAGCCGATGAAATATCTGAGGAAGAATATGCATCCGCGCAACCGTTATCGTAAGTCTTGCTGCCATAAATTCCCATTCCGTTATTGTACATATATAACTCTCTTTTGAATGTGTTGGCATAATTCATATATGATTGGGAATCCAACATATCCAAGTATTTGTAATTGGTCGTGTAGCTCATAGCTCCATCATAGGTAATTTTTAATTTACCTTCTTTTCCTTTCTTAGTTGTGATAAGAACAACACCGTTAGCGGCTCCATAACCATAAATAGAAGCTGATGCATCTTTTAAAACTTCGATGGATTCGATATCATCAGGATTTAATCCTGCCAATCCTGAACGATTGACACTTGATGGCATAACGGTAGTACTGCCACCAGATGCACTTTCCAGTGATGAAGACGGCATTACTACACCGTCTACTACATAAATAGGATCACTACCCCCACGAATAGTAATATTGATACCACCGCCCGGTTGAGCGCTTGACATGGTTGCCTGCAAACCGGCTGCACGGCCCATTAACATTTGTGACATGTTGGATGTAGCGGTTTTGATTACATCATCAGCATTTACCTTAGCAATAGATGTAGTTAGATTTTTTTTAGATACCGAACCGTAGCCGGTTACGATAACCTCATTGAGCGTTTTTACATCTTCACGCATTGTAATGTTGATCTTTCTTTGTCCTTTAACTTGTACTTTTTGCGATAAGTAACCTACATAAGAGAATTCCAATATTCCGTTGGAATTAACATCCAAAGAGTACTTACCATTAATATCAGTAATAGTACCTGTTGCTTGTCCTGCCACTTTAACTGCGGCTCCGATAATTGGTTCGGATTGTTCATCGAGTACTACTCCGGATACATTTATTTGCTGGGAAAATCCTAATGTAGAACTCAAGAAGAACATGACTAATAAGAAAATTTTGGAAAAAATCTGCCTGTTGTAGATATGTGCAGATTGTGGCCCATTTTTTGAACCTAGAAACTCATTTTTGTCCATCTTCATTAAATTTAAAGTTAAAACAACTTTACAAAAGTATAAGTTTCAGATTTAGATGGCTTAAATAAAATGGACATTATTTATCACAAAAAAGACAAAATCTGTTTATAGGTATGTACTTTCATTATTATTTGGAAATAGATTCCGAACCATTGTGTTTTTGCATATATTCAGTAGGTGTCATATCAAATTCAGATAAGAAACATTTGGAAAAATAAGCCGGATTATTATATCCTACCATATACATGATTTCAGAGATAGTGAATTTATTTTGTTCCAATAAAGATGCAGCTTTCTTTAGTCGTATTTGTCTTATGAAATTTACGGGAGTTATACCCATCAAAGATTTTAACTTACGACACAGTTGCTTTTGTTCTATAGACATTGCATAACTTAATTGTGTAACATTAAAATCAGGATCACTAATTTGGTCTTCTACGATTTTTGATAGTTTAGCAAGAAATTTTTCATCATAAGAGAGTTCTTCCGATTTTTTCTGAGCGATAGGTTCGGTTGTCAATTTCAAACGGATCATCTTATTGATTTTCTCATGTGCATTTATCAGTTGTTTAACTTTTATAATAAGTTTATCTATATCAAAAGGCTTGGCAATGAAGGCATCAATACCTATTTTCAAGCTTTGAAGTTCCGTTTCTCGTTCATCCTTTGCCGTTAACATGATTAATGACATAAATTCTAATTTGTGATTCCTTTTTATCAGTCTGCATAGTTCAAGACCGTTCATTACAGGCATCATTTCATCAATGATTGCAAGTTCGGGAATTTCTTTTGTCGCGATATCATATCCTTCTTTACCGTTGGAAGCTCTTAAACATATAAAATCTTTTGAAAAAATTTGTACTAAGAAAGACAATATTTCTTCATTATCATCTACAATAAGGAGTTTTGGATAACTGATGGATTTTGAATAAACTTGAACCTTTTTTGTGTTTTCTATCATTTCAATTGCATTTTTCCCGATCAAAGGAATATTGATAGTAAACGTAGTGCCGAATCCGATTTTACTTTCAATTTGAATGGAGCCCTGATGAAGTTCCGTATATTTCTTTACAAGATATAACCCGATACCACTACCTTCTTTTTTTGATAGATTATCGATTGTTTGATAAAATCGTAGAAAAACAAATTTTTTTTCTTTGTTGCGGATTCCACAACCATTATCTTTTACGATGATGATGATATTTTCTGATTCTTTTTTTAATGATACGTTGATTAAGCCCTCTTCTTTACTGACAAATTTGGTTGCATTTGAGATTAAGTTAGTGATAATGGAATGAATCTTTAGATAATCCAGATTGGCCCAAATCGCATCTTCTTTGCATTCAAATAAGAATTGTATATGATCATATTGCATGGAATCGGAAAAAGAAAAAACTATTTTCTTGATAAAAGAGACTAATTCGATATGAGAACGAATCAACATATCGTTTTCATTATATTCCATTCTTTTGAAATCAAGAATCTTGTGAATGAGAATATTTAGGTTTAATGCATTCTCATTGACAAGTTGAAGTTGATTTTTTATCTTTTCATCTTTGCAATCCGGTAATATATGGCTTAAAGGTGCAAGGATTAGAGTCAGAGGTGTTTTAAGCTCGTGAGCGATGTTTGTAAAGAAATCCATTTTCATTTGAGAAAGTTCTAAAGATTGTTTTTGTTTTATCTTTTCCAATTTTTTCTCATTTTTTTTATGAATATAATATAGAATATATACTGAACAGATTAAAATAATGAATACATAAAAGGAATATGCCCATTTAGATAGGTACCAGGGAGAACTTATCTCTATCATATATTCTGTAATACTTGCATTTTCTTTATCCCCGTTACGTAATTGAATGGTGTATTTACCATATCCTAATTGATAAAGATTGACTCGATTTTCTCCGGCATTTAGTTTTATCCATTTTTTATCATTTAATTCTATAATACGATAAGAATAACGGTTTATGCTTGAATTATAAGTTAAATCAGATAATTCTATGCTGATATCCCGTTTATCTGATCCGAGTATGATGTTATGCATAAATCTTGGACTGATGCCTTTGTAATCCACATCCGGTATGAGACGTTTGTTGTTATTGAAAATTGCAGTAATATATACATGATCCTGCTTTGTGGAATTTTGGTAAAATAAAGGAGAATTTATAAAGGTTAATTCATCATTTCCTCCTAGAATAATCGTACTTTTGTCAGGAACATATAGAAAAGATTGATATTGAATATCCGAATTGGAAATGCTATTGATATGTAATGAGTTGCAATCCATAGAAAAGATAGAGTTTCCTGTTGAAAACCAGATATGATTATTTTCACAACCAAATGCATCTATTGATTCGTTTGCAATTTGCGGATCATCCAAAATAGTAACTTTCAATGTTTTGTGGTTTACTTTTCCTATTTTATTACCGGCGGAAAACCATACGTCACCTTTTGAATCAAGTATCAGATGTTCCATCCGTGTAGGATTATTTTTCATGTAATCGAATATGGAAATATATTTTGTTTCGAAAGTACGTGAATTAATTCGGCATATACCTCTTCCGTTACGATAACTGGTCCAGATGTAACCGTCGTTATCTTCTAAACAAAAATAAACATTTTCACCTACATTCGGACCTTTGCCTTTATTTCCATAGAAATGTGTTTTAGCTTTAAAAGTATTGAAAGGTCCGTTGGCGAGTAGTTCTTTTTTATTTACGACAAACAGTCCGCCGGAATAGGACGGTACCCACAAATTTCCAAAACGATCTTCATTAATTCCATATGCCCAGTTCGCATTGTATTTTCCTGTAATATCAGTAATGAGATATTGTTCCATTCGCTGAGTCTTTTCATTATATCGAAGTATACTGCAATCTGTTGTAATCCAAATATCTCCATCACGATCTTCATAAATATATCTCACACGATCATGGGATATCCAATGATCTTTTTTAGTACGTTGGAACCATGTATCATTGTAGGAACCTTTCCCGTTATTTTGTAAAAGTATAACTCCATTGACGCCTCCTAGCCAAATGCGTTTTTTATGATCTTGAAAGATGTAAGTAAATAAATTACCGTCGGTTTGTTGTGTAAAGGATGAAATTCGGATATCTGTAGATACCGAATTATGTGGTTTATATGTAATACCTCTGTCGGTACCCATCCATATGTTCTTTTTGGAATCTTTAAAAAGATTCCAAACAATATTACTTGCTAATGAATTACTATTGCGGGAATCATGAAGAACAATGGAATAAGTTTTTTGGGTTGTATTGTAAATAATAAGACCGTTGTCAGTTCCAAACAGCAAGTCTTCTTTGTCTCTGACAATAGTTTTATATGTTGTTTCCGGCAATCCGTGAATTTGTTCTATGTCTCCTGTTTCTAAGTGTAAACAACATAGGGATCCTTCCAAACCTATCCATATGCACTTGAGCTGGGCATCGTAGTAGAGAATGTTTATAAATAGTTTTTTATCGGGCATGGGAAGTTTGATATAAGATAGTTTTTTACTATTTAAATTCCATACGGCTATTCCTTCAAATGTTGCTATATACAGATTATCCTTTACTCCGACGATGTTATAAACGGTTTCTTTCAAAGACGGGATTTCTACATGTATTTTTTGAGTACGTGGATCCCATGTGACAAGTCCTGTTTTACTCGTACAGAACCAGATTTTATTTTTATAATTCAATAGATATCTAACTTCTCCTACTTTTAAATTGGTTAAGTTCTCTATTAGTTTTTCTTTTTTTATATCAAAAATCGAAATGCCGTTGCCATTTCCAAGTACTATATTGTCATTAGCCAGACAAGCAGTAAAAAGAAAACCCAATTTTTGAGTTTCCGAATAGGATTGTACATGGTAACCGTCATAACTGAATAATCCATTGTCTCCTGTTACCCATATCAATCCGGTTTTATCTTCAAGAACTTGGGATACTAGATATGCATGACTTCCCAAATTGATATTTTTTAGATTCCCCCAATAGCTCTGTCCGAATAATTCGGCAATGTTAGGGAACGCCGCAAAAACAACAGAACTGTTTCCGACAAAAAATAGTAGAAAGAATAGAAAATGAATATATTGTTTGATTCTATTACAAATTCGTTGGTGAGTTCTTATGAAATCTTTCATTTTATAAATTCGATTTTTTGGATTTCATATTGACTATTTTGTATTTCTTTCGATTTTAAGAGGACAAAGAGAGTTGTAGCTTCTTGAAAATTGCATATTTTTCCCTTTGAAATACAATGACATTCAGGAAATGAAAATGGAGGATAAGATGTTCGTATCTGTTCATATTTTATTTCTTTCATTGTTGAAGCCGGGATTTCATAAATCTTTTTATTGTTTAATGTTAATGAAAATTCCCAGAGGCTGCCTTTTTTATCTGCTATTTGGACTTTTACAATCGTACCTTTTTGTGGATGGTTAAATTGAATTTTGATTTTATTGAAAGGTTTGGACTTTATTCCTATGCAATCCAATTTGTCTTTAAGGAAAAAGAGCAAACCTGCAGGATCTTCTTGAATTCCTTTTTGTAATGTAGTTGATATTTTTATACTTTTTGAAAGATATGTGATAGTAGAATGAGTTTGATTTCGTAATTCTATATTGTCTAAATTTTTATCTCCATTAAAAATCTCTAAGGGAGAATCCGGAGATACAATTGACGTTTTGTATCTTTGAGAACTATAGAAATTCCATGCTAGCGGATCTATTGCTATTGTTGCAGGAAATGTCATTAATCCTTGATGTGTGTACACTACGATGGAATATTCCAATGGTCCTTCTTCTAGTTTTTCAGATGGAATGGTTACTTGATAATTAAATCCGAAGCCAGAGTAATGCATGGGTATACGAATCTTTTGACGATTTTTTATTCCACCGACCCATTCTACCGAATCAATGCTGTCCGGAGAAATAATAGAAGCAAGAAGGGAAAGATCTTCTCCTATATTATGCCTATAAGGAATATCTATGATAACTTGTGTTTCTTTTACATCGGATGGGCATTCAAAATATTCACCTACTTTATACCCATCCATCGGGTGAGACTTGGAAATTTTGGTTTCCTTTTTATTCTGATTATAAAGAATCCATACACCTGGACGGATATTTATTTTTCCATCAATAGCAATTTTCTTATTATTTTCAGTAGGAGAAAGTGCTTCATAAAAGTATTTTTGACCTAAATCGGGTAACTGGATCTGCATATTTCGATTGTTATTTTGTATTTCAGCTATATCTCGATCGGGAGAATTCGTTCCAAATGGGTCTGTGAGCCACAGAACATCTGGATAAACTTCAAGACGCCAAATTCCTTGTTCTATTTGATCAAGAAAATAAACGCCGGTTCCGTTATATTTGACAATTGAAGAACTTCCATGTCCCATAATATGATGTAAAGTCGATGCATTTACATTAAAAGGTTCATTTAGAATAGTATTGCTATAAGCCAGCATGGAGTCAGTATTCATTACACTATAATCTTTTTCGTAATTGACGGTAAAATGATCGAAATTATTATTATTCGGATAATCGCCATATCCTTTATTGAGTTTTAAGTGTCTAAAAGCTTCGGCTGCTATTCTATAGGAAACAGCTTTTGCCGGAGTATAAACTAGATTTAGGTAGTGAGTTTGATAATCCGTATTATTGTTTGCCATCCAGAAAGGATCATATGCAAATTGTGTGGCCCATTGAAATCCGGCTTCCCGGAAAGCACGCGCCATAGCTGGATAGAGATAGCTTCCACCTACATCAGCTCCGTCAAATTCATAAATCCAGCGAGCTTTGTGATTGAATTTTTTTTCTTTTCGGAATGGAATAATATAGTGGCTTACCAGAGGCAATATATTTTCTTGTCGACAATGTCCGCTCACCAGCCCAGATGGATACCACTGAAAAGCTACTCCATTAATAGGGGAAGCCATATAACTTTTTATTACTTTGGGATTTTCTGAAACATTATAAATAATAGGTTTTTTGCAACCCGTAGAACGAATGGCATTTACTAGGCGAGTTACATAACGTGTTATTAAAGTGCTCTTATCCGGATCGTTTTGCTTAGGTTCGTTTATTATTTCAAAGCCTACTATATCAGGATCTTCTTTATATTTCTTGTGATTATATGGATTTATATGATTTAGCAATTGTTTCAAATAGCGAATTTGTGCCTGGATACTTCGCTCGTTGTAAGTACATTCCACTTTGTTACAATTCATTGCAAAGCCTTTCAGATTAGAACTGTTCCCATCAGGATAACCGTCACCACCATATGCCATGCAAGTGAGAGTGATCTTTATTCTGCGATGCTCCATCTGGTCGAGCATGTAATCAAATAAATCCAAATGCTCATTGCTTATAAGATTTCCTGTAGAATCACTGATTTCTACATCCCAGATGTGTACTCGATAAGCATTTGATCCCATTCTTGCCATATGATATACATCACGTGTAATAGATTCTTTCAGATTGATGCCTTTTAATTTGTGCATCCGATAACAGTGAGCGAATGGCATAGTATAATTGAAGCCAAAAAATGAAACCTCTTTATCGTTGCTATCAAGTAAAAGACCTTTCTTCGCATCGACTTTGTAATTCTGAGCTTGTAAAGAAAAGGAAACAATTGGTAGTAACAAACAACTGATGATGTGTCGAATATTCATAATAGACTTTTTATTACCATCCTTTGGGCTCTTCCAGTGAATTAACGGCCGATTTCAGATAGTTCGTAAATGGTTTCTGTTGTTGATTATGGACTTTATACATATCTTTCACTGTTAAGCGTATAGCCTTCACCATATATGGATAAGGGCGATCGGTTACATCTATCAGACCGATATTGTAGTTTTCGCCATCATTGCGACCTAAAATTTCCTGATCATTCCATTGAAACCATGAAATACCTATCATATTTGGATATGAAAAAGCTTGTTCGGAGTAATGACGATAGGCTATACCTCGTTCAGCTTGATTGCGAACCTGGATGAGAGACATACTTAGCCCACGGTCTATAGTGCCGAAATGATATTCACCGATTATTATTGGCAAATCCAATTTCTTAGTGATCGTGTTGATGTATGTTCGAGGCGGTTCTATGCCGTAATAATTGAAGCTATAAACATCGAAATATTTTTTACATATCTTTAAAATAGGTTCTTCAGGACAGTCAGAAGCAAATCGCATACCTAATATCAGGTGATTCTTATCGACTGACTTTAGATTTTTGACTGTAATGGATATGAATTTTTCAAATGATTCAAAGACAAAATTTTTACGAGTCAGTGAAGTATCTCCGTTTTTATTTAAGTAAGAAACCAAAGCTCGTTTAATAGGTGTAGAATCATTTTTCATTAAAATGAGGTCACACAAGCGAAGCTCCGAGTGGCTCCAAGAGGGTTCATTACCGATAAAGTATCCTATCAACATTTTATCGTTTTTATATTTGTCGGCAATGGATTTTATTGCTTGATAATTCCTTGTTTCAAAATTTTCTGCATATACGTCAGGCATTCCCAATATCCCGTGCTCTATTCCAATTCCTCTAAGTATAGTGAAAAAAGGCTTTTGGTTTAAATCTGTAATGTGTATATCCGACCAGTTACCGATTGTATTTAATCCCCATGAAGTCATACGGTCAATCGTTTTTTGATAAGAAGCCTTCATATTTGTGCCATAACGCAGGAAATTATTCCAGTATCCGTAGAGAACTCCGTTTTTTAGAAACGGCGGCAATACATTATCATTAAAGCCTTTAGGTTTACATATTTCATAAACACCAGGTATATTATGCATGGCATTACCTGATGCCGTGCTTATACAATTCGCTCCGATAGAGAGAAACAATTCGCCGTCAGGCGTTACCAACCACCATTTGCCATTTTTCTTTTCGGTGTAAAAGAATCCGGTTGAAGATTCAGTTCGTAGACCGTTACCGCCATAGATAGAGTGAATATTTTGTAAGTTATTTTTCAGTATGACGTCTTCTTTGTTCCATTCGTTTTTAAGTTCCGTTTCGTTATGTATTTTTCCTTCAAAGTCTTTCAGTGCATATTGTCCGAAACGGTCAACAGCCGGATGATTTTCTTCATACAGATCTCCCGGATCATCAACGGATAATTTTACAGAACGGATTTCCAGTGTCATATCATGAGCCGGTTTGAGCATTCTGAAACCGATAGAATCAATATTTTCTACCGGATAACGTTTACTTCCACCTAAATTGATAAATGCTAATGGACGTTTTCTGCTCCATGTAGATGCCATATCCATGCCCGATTTGGGCAGATTACGAAAATAATCCAAAGGAATAGCGCAACGAATCCAAGCTCCCGGACAATAAAAAATACAGCGTAATTCATTATATCCGACTTGTGAATGAAGTCCTACCCAAATGTTCTGTGAGGAAGAACACCGAAGTTCAAGCACCAGATAATTATATGAGGACCAATCATTTGTGTAATTATCAATCAACTCTTTAGCCGCAAATTTTTCTCCTGAATAGAGTGCATTACCGTGAAATGTAATTTCATGTACGGTCTGTGCAGCGAGGTGCATTGACAAAATAAACGTGAAGCAACAGAATAATATTTTTTTCATGTATTGATTATTTAATTTTACAAAAATAATTAAAAACAAACAAAATATAGAAAATACTAGCTTATCTTTCCTATTTAAATAAAGAAAAATGGCTTTTTCATTCTATCAGAGTTCCAAGCGCTTGGATCCCCTGGTGATTGATATCCATTTGTGAGACTTTATGTAGTAGATTAAGGGCTTTTTCGTCCTTTTCGAGCCCCCAGAAACCAAGCGCCATCATATAGTTACAATGAATAACATTACGCTTTGTAAGATCATCTTCCCAAATAAGCAAGTCCGGTAAAGATACGGCGAAATAATCTGTCCTTACGTTGTCAAAGAGGTGTTTTTCACCATAATTCAGCAGTTTATGAAATAGGCTTCGCGCTTCATTGTTGCGATGCAGTTTCTGCAGGGCAAGACCTTGATAAAATATTTTGTCTGGTTTCTGGTCATTATAGAAAATGGCAGCTGATGGTTCCGATAGGCCTTGTGCAGCTACTTCCCAAGTTCCTATAGCTTTTTCATTCTCGTTGAGCTCTGCGTAACAACAACCCATTAGATAATAAAAATCATTTTCTTTTGCACCGAATAATTTGCCTTCTCCCAGATTGTGGGGATATTCCAGACATTCTTTGAGTAATGTCAGGGCATTGGTGAAATTTCTTCTTTTCATGAGATATTTGGCTTGCTCTACTCTAGAAATTTGGTATTGTGCAGTTACTTTACCTTCACCACCTTCCCAGGGATGAAAATTGCGGGAATCCATCATCTTTATTGCTTCTTCGTAACAACCGGTTTGATTTAGTAACGTGATGACTTCAAGATAGAGATCGTCTCTTGTGTTTACCAATACGGGATATTGCTGTAATCGTTCAAGACGTTTCTGATGAGGATGCTGCATCCGCTTACAAAGCTGATCTAATTCCATAAGTATGCGGGCATCTGTAGGGTCAAGTTGAAAAGCTTTTTCCATACATTCAAGAGCTTTTGCTTTTTTATTTTGTTTGTTGAAATAAGCAAGCGCAAGATTTCTCCACACAATAGAAAATGTGCTATCCGAAGCGGCAGACTGTTCCCATGCATTCACTGCTTGTACATATTGTCGCTTGTCATACCATAGGTCTCCTAAATAATAAGCTGCGTGGGCATCGCTCGGGTTTACAGTTAGTGCACATCGCAGGGCAAGTAGAGCTTCCAGACGGTTTGGGAAACATCCGTCCGGACTTTGTTCGGATGCTTTTTCAAAAGTTTTTTTTGCGTGTTCTTTGTCTATTTTCGTCTGACACCAACCCAAGTAATAGTAGCTTATTGGAGTAGCCGAAGACAAATCAGTGGCAATCTGCAATAGTTCGCATGCTTCTTTGTAAAGTCCGGCTGCTGCATAGTCGAGTGCTGTTTCGTTATAATTATGGGCTTCGTCGCGCATTAGGGTCTTAATTTCTGAAAGATCTTCAGGAGATTGTGTGAGTAAATATTTTTCCCACAAGCATCCGAAATTGAAACGATCCAAACTCAAAGATTCTTCTATTAATTTAATTGCTTTCGCTTTTTGACCGTCAATTCGAAGTAAAGCCGATTTTAAATGTCGTGCCTTGTGATTACTCCAATTGCGTAACAATGAATGATTTATTTCGTTCATAGCATCTTCCAGTCTGCCTTGCATGGTGGAAATTTGTGCACTGGCAAAATAGCCTGCGTCCTGCCATGCACCGTTCCAGCATGATTTATAAAAGGAATCGTATGCTTCGTCATAGCGGCCCTGATATTTTAAGCATAATCCCAGATTATAGAACGGTTCTCCATCATATGGATTCGGATTGCGCTGTAAAAGTGTTTTGATGGCCATACGGAAGAAAGGCTCAGCCTTTTCGAAACGGCCGCGACACAGATACCATAATCCGAGTGCATTATTGTTACGGACATCGGTAGACTCACGTTTTAGAGCCTCTTCATAATAATCCTTTGCATTGTAGGTAGCATGTCGGTATTGTTCCAGATGTAATCCGGTGAGATATAGTTGCTCGGTCGATGATATTTCTTCAGGACGGAGTGCTGGCTGAGCAGCTTCCGGAATAGGCTTTACAGCATCGGGTTCGGCTTTCCATGAGAGTAATAATTTTTCTTCCATTGAAAGTAATTGTACTTCTATTTCATCAAAGGAATCTTCATCCGGAATAATTTGTTTTTCGAAAACATTTTTTGGGCTGAGAGTTTTGGTTTCTTTATAGTAGATTTTATTTTTTCCTTTTATCAGAATAATAATATCCTGATGCGAAGTGGCGAACACTTTTAGCAAAATGCTGTTGTTTTCGGTAGGTGTCATATTGAGCAATAAGTCCTTACTTGCATTTTTTACTATGCCTAGTTCACGGTAGGGCAGGAAATATTGTTTGAAACTTTTTTCTTCGTAAGGTTGTAACCAGGAAAAGTCCGGTTGGTTGTCTGTATATACGCCTGCCATTAATTCGATATAAGGTCCGTCTTCATCGGTCAGATTACGATCCCATGCCCGACCAAAGTCGCCATTACCCCAAGTCCACTGTTTCTTTCCCGGTGATATATGGTGATTGGCCACGTGCAATACTCCTGCATGCGTATCATTTTCGTATCCGCCAACAAAATTATATTTCGATTGAATGGCCATATAGGATGTGGGAACGGGGATGTTTTTATAATTTGATATATCTACACCCGCAGAGTAATCTACTTTATAGTAGGTCCCGGTGGCAATGGGAAAGGTAGAAACATCACGTTTGCCATGATCGAATACGGCATTTACGTCGGGTGGAAAAACACTCTGATAGTAATCGTTTACTGCTACAGCCGGATTAGCCCACCACAAAAAGGTTTGAGGAACTTCCGTGCGATTATATACTTTCCCTTTGATTTCAAGATAAGCTTTACCGGAATATAAAGTGAATCCTGCCATTCCTTTTTGATGGAACATTCGTTCCATTTCGCTTACCCATACTGTTACGCTTCCATCCGGGAATTCTTCAATGGCATAGTCTACCGGCATGAATGTACTAGGACGGTGATGCTGAGGCCAGTTAAATTCAATGCCTCCTGATATCCATGGACCGGCGAGCCCTACGAGTGCGGGCTTGATGACATGATTATAGTAGATGAAATGACGTCCTTTTATTTTATCATAAGCCATCTGTACACGACCGCCAAGCTCCGGTAAAATCATCACTTTGATATATTCGTTTTCCAGGTAGACGGCATTGTAAGTTTTATTGATTTTCTTGTCGGAGATACTTTCAATTACCTGATAGGGATACACCACACCGCTACTGCCTTGATAGACGCGTTTTTCAAGAAACATTGGGCTTTTTTCGGGTTTTCCTATTTCGTAAGTGGGAATTACCACTTGTTCTTTCCATGCTTTAACCATATTGTTATTTTTGAATCAATTCTTTTTCCAAGTTTTCTAATGATTTACCTTTTGTCTCGGGTAACTTGCGGTAAAAAAAGATGAAGCCGCAAATGCAGATCGCTGCATAAATCCAGAAAGTTCCGCTACTTCCTAAGGTTTTATTTAGTAGCGGGAATGTGTATGTGAGTACGAAACAGGCTGCCCAAAGAGCAAATGTTCCTACTGCCATGGCTATACCACGTACCCGATTGGGAAATATTTCAGAAAGGAGTACCCAAGTAACAGGTCCTAGTGACATCGCATAGCAAGCGATGGCCAATACAACCAATACTACCATGAACCACCCGCTCACGCTAAAGAAATAACATGTTCCCAAGATGAGATAGATTCCAGCTAGTCCGCTTGCACCTAGTAACATCAATGCTCGACGTCCGAAACGGTCTACAGTAAAAATAGCTATGAAAGTAAAGATGACATTTACTACACCTGTAACCACGATATTGAACAGAACATCATCCAATGTAAATCCTGCAGATTGGAAAATTTCTTGGGCATAGTTGAAAATGACGTTTGTGCCGCACCATTGTTGAAATATTGCTATCACGAGACCTATAATCAGTACTTTTCTGTATGGATGGCTGAATAATAATTTTAGTCCGCCCGTCGGACCTTGGGCTTCTTTTGCCGCTTTTATATTTTCAAGCTCTTCTGTGGCATAGGAATCTCCGCCTATTCTATTCAGAACTCTTTGCGCTTTTGAATTTTTTCCTTTTGTCGCCAGCCATCTGGGACTTTCAGGGAGGAAAAGTGCGAGAATCAAAAATAGTGCTGCCGGAAAAGCGGCTGCCCAGAACATCCATCGCCAACCTATTTGACCGTTCCATGAAGCGAAAATTTCCATGGGCCCGAAACTTGTCGGAACCGGCTTTGCAATTAACCAATTGGCAATCTGTGCACCTAGAATTCCGAATACAATGGTGAGTTGATTTAAAGAAACCAATTTCCCGCGAACATGGGTCGGCGCCACTTCTGCAATATACATGGGAGAGAGATTAGATGCAATTCCTATGCCTATTCCTCCAAAGGACCTTGCGATTAAAAAGTATGCGAATGTAGAAGCTTTTCCCGTGGCGTATGCAGAAAGAAGAAAAATAGCGGCTGCAATGATCAACAAAAGTTTTCGTCCGAAACGATCGGATAATACACCCGACATGGTAGCACCTAATAAGCATCCCAATAGTGAAACACTCATTGCCAGACCTTGCATGGATGGGGAGTCGGTAATGTGAAAGAAGACTTCATAAAAAGGTTTTGCTCCACCTATGACTACCCAGTCATATCCGAAAAGCAGTCCGCCCATGGCTGACGATAGGCAGATGAAATATACAAAGATCTTATTATAGTCTTTCATAGTAGATAAGGATTTATTCAGTAATATTTTATTGCAAAATACACGATTATAAAAAAATAGAACAATAGACAAAATTAATATAAAGATGGATTATTTTCTGTTTTTTCTTCTTATTTTTGTCTGATAGATTTTTAATATATGATAAAACTTAAAAATGGCTTTAATGGAGAGATGGTAATTGTGGTGCCGCCTTTTGTGATTAACAGTCTTGATAATGACCCTATTATGTCATTACTTCATATTACCGATATAGGTTATTATCCAAATGCCAAATATCATTACAGGGAAAGAATCAAGCCTATTAACCAGTATGTATTTATCTATTGTGTAAAAGGAACCGGATGGTTCAATGTATATGGACAAAGATATGAAGTACATGCAGACCAATATTTTATCTTACCTGCAGGTGAACCGCATGTATATGCTTCATACGAAAATAATCCATGGACTATTTATTGGATTCATTTCAAAGGAAAAGTAGCTTCGGCTTATGCCGAGGGTACAGCCCGGCCTATGGATGTCGCTCCTAATATTCATTCACGTATTAACCTTAGAAACAGTTTGTTTGAAGAGATGTTTAATACAATGAAAATGGGTTATAGCAATGAAAATTTAAGATATGTATGCGCATCCCTTCATTATTATTTAGGGACTTTTCGTTATCTGCAACAGTACAGGGACGCTGGTCAGAGGAATGATGAGGGAGATGATCCGATTCATGCAGTTCTCCATTACATGGGTGAGAATGTGGAAAAACACATCACGATGGATGAATTT
>CAZKSK010000023.1:0-16292 GCA_964555225.1 uncultured Bacteroides sp. | reverse complement strand
TATTACTGCTACATTGAAGAGTGACGAAACTGGTACAGTAGACTATTTCAATGCAAGTTATTCTAATGATTCTATCAGATTTGCTCCATTGAGTGCAACGACAGTACCAACTGCTGATGTGGCTTCAACATTGACGTTAAAGGTAATTGATGCATTTGGTCATACAAATACATATTCTTTACCTGTAACTGTGAAGAAACCGTAATGATCGTTTGAGTTCTAAATTTTTTAGAATAATTATATAGAAGGGGGGGCTTCCGGAACAGGAATGTTCCCCCTTTGTAAACTAAATCCAAATGAAAAAATCAACCATAATATTATGCGTAGCGTCTATCTGTTTTGTTCTGACTTCATGTAAACCAAAATTGAAAGATTGTCGGGGATTGGTTACTCAGATAGAACTTAATAAGGATACCCTAAAATCCATGAAAATCCAGACTTCCAAAGGTGAATTGGTCTTTAATCTGAAAGATGTTCGTTTTACGAAAGGTGTCATGATGAAGAATGATTCGGTAATTGTGAATTATATCCGTGGACGGCATGATACGTTGAGGGCTTTGGTCGTGACAGTGTTGCCGACTTCGGCACATTATATTGATGTTAAAAAGGATACGACTAAGGAGTTATTAACTTCTCCGCTTCCTGTAGATAGCATTGTGAAAAAAAATAAATAAATTAATTTGATGAAATTATGAATATCAAGAAAAGTTTAATAGTAATGGCATTAGCATGTTTCATGCTGCCATCTTTTGCTCAGCAGCAAGAGGCAAAACCGGTATTTAATCCGTATTGGTTCCTGCAGTTGCAGGGTGGAGCTCAGTATACATTGGGGGAAGCTGACTTTGGAGACTTGATATCACCCAACGTAGCAGGTTCTCTGGGATATCAGTTCAATCCGCTCTTCGGGATGCGTCTGAACATAAACGCATGGCAGAGTAAAGGCGGATGGCCTAACGGAGACCAGAACTACAAATTTAAATATGTGGCAACAAATGTGGATGCCATGTTGAACCTGAGCAATCTGTTCTGCGGATGGAACCCGAAACGCGCTTTCAGCTTCTACGGCTTTGTAGGTGCAGGCTGGAACCACGCATTCGATAACGGAGCAAAGGATATCGTAACAAACGACAACTACCAATTGAAATATTTATGGAACGATACAAAGAATGCCATTCAGGGCCGTGGCGGTCTGGGCGTGAATATTCGCCTGAGCGACGCCGTGGACTTCAACATTGAAGGGAATGCGAACGTTCTTACCGATCATTACAATTCCAAGAAAGCAGGTAATGCCGACTGGTACTTCAATGCACTGGCAGGCTTCACCATCAAATTGGGCAAAGGCTATGTAGCTCCCGCTCCGGCTCCCGTTGTAGAGGAGACTCCGGCTCCCGTAGAGGAACCCAAACCGGTAGTTAAACAGGAAGAACCCAAACCGGTGGTTATTGAAGCTCTTCGCCGCGATATATTCTTCGAGATCAACAAGACGGTGATTCGCGACAGCGAAAAGACCAAGATTGACGATTTGGTTGAGTACATGAACAAATATCCTCAGAGTAAAGTTGTTGTAACAGGTTATGCCGACGTTGACACGGGTACCGCAAAGATCAATCTGAATCTTTCCAAAGGTCGTGCAGCCGCCGTTGTAGAAGCTCTGAAAGCAGCCGGAATCGACGAAAGCCGTATCTCCAGCGATTTCAAGGGTGATACTGTTCAACCGTTCAATACAGCAGCAGAAAACCGTGTAAGTATCTGTATCGCACAGTAATACACGCACTTATTAATTATATTTCAGAAGAAGCCCGCATCCCCAAGTGCGGGCTTTTTTTGGTTTTCGGTATGATCCGTTTTCGGTATGATCTTGTATAGACTAAAATAAAAAGCGATTAAATCTTTCGACTTAACCGCTTTTTATAGCGCTTCAAGATGGGCTTGAACCAACGACCCCCTGATTAACAGTCAGGTGCTCTAACCAACTGAGCTATTGAAGCTTTTGCATTTCCGAAACCTAGCGCTTCAAGATGGGCTTGAACCAACGACCCCCTGATTAACAGTCAGGTGCTCTAACCAACTGAGCTATTGAAGCATTGAATTTTGCTTCGGAATTGCGGTGCAAAAGTAATAGGAATATTTCGAATATACAATATAAGGAGCCATTTTTTTTCAATCTTACCGAATTATTTATATAAGGGACGAAATAAAGTTAAATATTAGGCTGTAATTAACACAATAAGAATGAGAAAGATTATTTTTGCCGTAATAATGACAATAGATTATGGTAAAATTGAATAAAAAGGCTTTTATCGGTGCCGGCGTGCTGGCTGTGATGGTAATAGGTTTGTTTAGTTTCAAAGCGGATGAACGTAACTTCCGGATAGCGAAAAATTTGGATGTGTTCAATTCTTTGTATAAAGAATTGGATATGTTTTATGTAGATACTCTGGATGCACAGAAGGTGATAGGTTACGGCATTGATGCGATGTTATCACAGATTGATCCTTATACCCAGTATTATCCGGAAGGAAAACAGGATGAACTGAAGATGATGACTAAAGGACAGTATGCAGGTATCGGTTCGATTATCCGCTATTATAAGGCGAAAGATTGTGCGGTGATTGCCGAACCTTACGAGAATATGCCTGCTGCCAAAGCGGGACTGAAAGCAGGTGATATGTTGCTTGCTTTCGATGGAAAGAGCTTGAAGGGCAAAAATGTAGATGATGTAAGCAAAATGCTTCGAGGGGAACCGGGGACAAGCTTTGTATTGAAGGTGCAACGTCCGGGTATGCCTAAGCCGATGTCTTTTAAGTTGATCCGGGAAAATATACAGACACCTTGCATACCTTATTACGGCTTGGTGGAACCTCATGTAGGTTATATCCAATTGACAGGTTTTATTGAAAATTCGGCACGTGACATGCGTAGGGCGGTGATTGATTTGAAGAATCAAGGTGCCACTTCATTGGTAATCGATTTACGCAGTAACGGTGGAGGTTCGATGCCCGAGGCTATTGATATCGTGAGCATGTTTGTACCGAAAGGTACCGAAGTCCTTTCTCAAAAAGGGAGAATGAAGCAGATGAACAGTGTAAGCAAAACACGGTTTGAGCCGCTCGATTTGAAGATGCCGCTTTGTATCTTGGTAGATGAGAATACGGCTTCTGCTTCGGAAATTGTTTCGGGATCGTTGCAAGATCTCGATCGTGCGGTAATTATAGGTACGCGTACCTATGGTAAAGGTTTGGTGCAGGTGATTCGTCCGTTACCCTACAATGGCAGTTTGAAGGTAACTACTTCGCGCTATTATATACCTAGCGGACGCTGTGTTCAGGCAATAGATTACCAACATCGGAATGCCGAGGGCGAAGCTGTGCGCATTCCGGATAGTTTGACGCATGTATTCCATACGGCTGATGGCCGTGAGGTTCGTGATGGGGGCGGTATACGTCCGGATGTGGAGGTGAAAGAGGAGAAGACACCTAATCTGCTTTTTTATATTGCGAACGATGATGTAATGTTTGATTTTGCAACCGAATATTGTTTGAAGCATAAAACGATTGCTCCTGCAGATAAGTTTCAGTTGAGTGACGCAGATTATGAAGAGTTCAAGACTAAACTCATAAAATCCGGTTTTAAATATGACCGTCAAAGTGTGAAGATTCTTGATAAATTGAAAGAGGTGGCTAAATTCGAGGGTTATGATGAAGTAGCTGCAGAGGAATTTAAATCTCTGGAAAAGAAATTCAATCATAATCTGTCTGCCGACTTGAATCATTTCAAGAAAGAAATCAAAGTACTGATCGGTAATGAAATAGTGAAGCGTTATTATTATCAGAAAGGTGGTATCATGCAACAACTGCAAGATGATAAGGATCTGAAAGAAGCGCTTGGAGTATTGAATAATCCGGCAAAATATAAATCTATCTTGACCGTCGTTAAGACGGCCAAGTGATGTTTATTGCCAGGATGTAGATGTCATGGAAATGATGTCGTCGGCTTTAATGAGAATAATATGACCACCTTTCTCGCTGAGGTTGAATGTGGTTGCTTTTTGATTTTTCTTAGTGTTTATGATTAAAGCATTTTGCTCTGCAAAGCGCCGGACATTGATCTTAAGCGTATCGGTTCTTACCAGATTGTTGAAAAGCAGACTGTCGTTCAGATAAACGGCGATACTGTCACCGATAAAGCCCTTACGAAGTTCGATGCTATAGTTTTCATTGAATACGGGTTCATTTTTCTTTGCTCTTTCCATACGGAAGTCAATCATAAGAAAGGTAAAGACTACCAGAATTACGGCGAAGGCCAGAACGCTTACGCCGATGAGAAATTGTCTGTTGTTGTTCGGATGATTTCTTGTCATAATACTTTCGGTATTGGTTTTATATTGCAAAACTAATATTTTTTCTTTATTTATTTGCAGGGCGAGAGAACATTTTATATCTTTGCGCCGAAATGGATGAAATGTGTGGGGCTTTACAAAGCCCTTTTTTTATTCTTTAAAGCAAATAGATGATACAGAAAGAAGTAGTTTCACAGATTGTGGAAGAATGGCTTAAAGATAAGGATTATTTTTTGGTTGACCTTTCCGTAAGCCAAGATGACAAGATTGTGGTAGAAATTGATCATGCTGAGGGCGTGTGGATAGAAGATTGCGTAGAACTGAGCAAGTTCATAGAGTCTAAGCTGAATCGGGATGCCGAAGATTTCGAATTGGAAGTCGGTTCCGCCGGGTTGGGGCAGCCTTTCAAAGTCTTGCAGCAATACAAAAACCATATAGGGAAGGCCGTGGAAGTGTTGACTGTTGACGGACATAAATTGAAGGGTATACTGAAAGACGCCGATGAAAAGGGTATCGTACTTTCTCTGGAGAAAAAGATAACGCCGGAGGGAGCTAAACGTCCGAAGAAAGTGTTGGTGGATGAATTTTATACATTTGAACAAATAAAATATACAAAATATCTAATTAGTTTTAAATAATTATGGCTAAGAAAGAGGAAACAATGAGTCTGGTTGATTCGTTCGCGGAGTTCAAGGACCTGAAGAATATTGACAGAACAACAATGGTAAGCGTGCTGGAGGAGAGTTTCCGAAGCGTGATTGCTAAAATGTTCGGAACCGATGAAAATTATGATGTAATCGTTAATCCGGACAAGGGGGACTTCGAAATATGGAGAAACCGCGAAGTGGTGAAGGACGAAAATCTTACCAATCCGAACATGCAGATTTCACTGACTGAGGCACAGAAAATAGATGCTTCCTATGAAGAAGGTGAACAGGTAACGGACGAGGTGATCTTTTCGAAATTCGGACGTCGTGCCATTCTGAACTTGCGTCAGACTCTAGCTTCCAAAATACTGGAACTGGAAAAGGATAGTCTCTATAATAAGTATATTGATCAGGTTGGAAATATTATTGGTGCCGAAGTTTATCAGATATGGAAGAAAGCGGTACTTTTACTTGATGACGAAGGAAACGAACTGTTATTGCCGAAATCGGAGCAGATTCCTTCTGATTTTTACCATAAAGGAGAAACGGCTCGTGCCGTAGTGGCAAGTGTGGAAAATGAGAATAATAATCCGAAGATTATCCTAAGTCGTACATCTCCCATGTTTTTGCAGAGATTGTTGGAGATGGAAGTCCCGGAAATTAATGACGGATTGATAACAATTAAGGGAATAGCCCGTATACCGGGTGAACGTGCCAAGGTAGCCGTAGAAACATATGATGAACGTATTGATCCCGTAGGCGCATGTGTAGGCGTGAAAGGTTCGCGAATTCATGGTATTGTCCGTGAATTAAAGAATGAGAATATCGATGTGATTAACTATACGACTAACACACAGTTGTATATCCAGCGTTCTTTGGCTCCAGCCAAAGTATCGTCCGTAAATTTGAATACGGAAGAGAAGCGTGCAGAGGTTTTTATGAAACCGGAGGAAGTCTCTTTGGCTATCGGTAAAGGGGGAATGAACATTAAGCTGGCAAGTATGCTTACCGGTTATACTATTGACGTATATCGTGAAACAGGTGAGAATGTGGATGATGAAGATATCTATTTGGATGAATTCAGGGATGAGATTGACGGATGGGTGATTGATGCCATTAAAAGCATTGGTCTGGATACGGCGAAGAGCGTGTTGACTGCACCTCGAGAAATGCTGGTGGAGAAAGCCGATCTGGAAGAGAGCACGGTAGACGATGTGTTGAGAATATTAAAAGCAGAATTTGAGGAATAAAAATATTTATGATTAGACTGAATAAAGTTACGAAAGATTTAAATGTAGGAGTCAAGACTATTGTCGAGTTCCTGCAAAAAAAGGGATATGCTGATGTTGATGATAATCCGAATGCAAAAATTACGGATGAGCAGTATGCTGAGTTGGTAAAAGAATTTAGCAGTGATAAGAATTTGCGTCTGGAGTCGGAAAAATTCAGTCAAGAAAGACAGAATAGGGAACGTAATAAGGAAACAGTACAGATAGAAGGTTTTAATGAGCCATCTGTTGAAAAAGAAAAACCGAAAGCTGAGAAGCCTAAGGAGACTATAATGAAAGTGGAGTTCCCTGAAGACAGAATCCCTCAAATTAAATCTGTCGGTAAAATTGATTTGGACAGTCTGAATAGAAAGTTTAAACCGAAAGAACAATTTACGGCTGAAGAAGCAAAGCCGGAAGAAAAGAATATTCATCCGGAGCCGGTTGCGGAAGTAACCGTTTCGGAGGAAAAGACTGAAAAAGAACCTGTGAAACCGGTGGAGTCGGGGAAATCTACGACTTTTACAGAGGAAAAAGGAACAACTGAGAATATAGAGATAATTAAGGAGGATGTGAAAGCCGAATCGGCTGAAGTGAAACCGATTGTAGAAAAAAAATTAGAAAAAAAACCGGTGGAGGAAAAACCCGTGGAAGAAAAGCTTATTGAAGAGAAACCTAAGAAAGCGGAAGCCGAACCGGCAAAAATAATTGTTCCGCAAAAACCTGTAGAGAAAAAAATAGAACAGACCGAAAAGGTAAAAGTAGAGAATACAAAGGTAGAGGCTCCTGAAAAGGAACAAGTGCAAGAAGAGAAAATCTTCAGAATTCATCAGAATCAACCTATTCAGAAAATAAATGTATTGGGGAAAATTGATCTGGATGCTTTGAATCAATCGACACGACCGAAGAAAAAATCCAAAGAGGAAAAGAAAAAGGAGCGTGAAGACAAGGAAAAGCAGCGTGTGGAGATTAGAAAACAAATGCGCGATGCCATTATGAAGGAAATAAAAGTAACGACCGATAATAATGGTAATAATAATGGGCAGAAGAAGCATCGAAACCGCATTAACAAGGTTGATGTAAAAGCCGAATTGGATGCTGAGAATCGTTCTCAGAAGAAGAATACGAATGGAAATGGCAACAAGCCCGTAGGAGCTCATAGTGCAAATACCGGAAATAATAATGGGAAGGGCTTCAATAATAATACAAGAGGCCAGAAAAATGCCAATGGGCAGAATAATGGTAACAACGGACAGCAAGGCGGTGGAAAGAAAAATCGCGATCGCTATAAGAAACAAGCTTTTCGTCCGGAAGTTAAAGATGAGGATGTTGCAAAACAGGTGAAGGAAACTTTAGCGCGTTTGACGAATAAAAGCCATAGTAAAACTTCCAAATATCGTAAGGAAAAACGTGAAAGTGCTTTCAACCGTCAGCAGGAAGCTGAACAACAGGAAGAAAAGCAGAGCAAGATATTGAAATTGACCGAATTCGTAACGGTAAACGAGTTGGCCAGTATGATGGATGTTCCTGTTACTCAGATTATCGGGACATGTATGAGTATCGGTATGATGGTTTCCATCAATCAGCGTTTGGATGCGGAAACCATTAATTTGGTGGCTGAAGAATTCGGATTCAAAACTGAATATGTAAGTGCCGATGTAGTGGAAGCGGTGACAGAAGAAGAGGATAAGGCGGAAGATTTACAGTCTCGTGCTCCGATTGTTACGGTGATGGGGCATGTGGATCATGGTAAGACTTCTTTATTGGACTATATTCGTAAAGCAAATGTAATTGCCGGAGAAGCCGGAGGCATTACTCAACATATCGGTGCATATAATGTAAAACTGGAGGATGGACGACATATTACATTTTTGGATACTCCGGGTCATGAGGCCTTTACGGCTATGCGTGCCCGTGGTGCGAAAGTAACGGATATTGCCATTATTATTGTAGCTGCCGATGATAACGTGATGCCACAGACAAAAGAGGCTATTAATCATGCAATGGCAGCCGGTGTACCGATTGTATTTGCTATTAATAAGATAGATAAACCGGGAGCTAATCCCGATAAGATAAAAGAGGAATTGGCCGGTATGAACTTTTTGGTGGAAGAATGGGGTGGTAAATACCAGTCACAGGATATTTCGGCCAAGAAGGGCGTAGGAGTACATGAATTGCTGGAAAAAGTTCTTCTGGAAGCTGAATTATTGGATTTGAAGGCAAATCCCGACCGTAAGGCAGCGGGATCAATTATAGAATCTTCATTGGATAAAGGACGTGGATATGTAGCTACGATCTTGGTATCGAATGGTACTTTGAAAGTAGGAGATATTGTTTTGGCCGGGACACATTACGGAAGGGTAAAAGCTATGTTTAACGAGCGTAACCAACGTATTGAAAAGGCCGGACCTTCAGAACCAGCTTTGATCCTCGGATTGAATGGAGCTCCTGCAGCCGGTGATAATTTCTATGTAATAGAAACGGATCAGGAGGCTCGTGATATAGCCAATAAACGCGAGCAGCTACAGCGTGAACAAGGATTGCGTACACATAAGATGTTGACTCTCGATGAAGTGGGTCGTCGTATTGCTTTGGGTAACTTCCAGGAACTGAATGTTATTGTAAAAGGTGATGTGGATGGTTCCATAGAGGCTTTGAGTGATTCTCTTATCAAGCTTTCCACTCAGCAGATTCAGGTGAATGTAATTCATAAGGCGGTAGGTCAGATTTCGGAATCGGACGTAAGTTTGGCTGCTGCATCGCAGGCGATCATCATAGGATTTCAGGTTCGTCCTTCACTGGCAGCACGTAAACTGGCTGATCAGGAAGGGGTGGATATTCGTACTTACTCTATTATTTATGATGCTATAGAAGAGGTGAAAGCGGCGATGATTGGAATGTTGCAACCGGTAGTTAAGGAAGAAGTAACGGCTACGCTTGAAGTTCGTGATGTATTCCATATTTCCAAGGTAGGAACGGTGGCCGGTGCTATTGTGAAAGAAGGCAAGGTGAAACGTTCGGATAAAGCGCGTGTGGTACGTGATGGAATTGTGGTCTTTACAGGCGAGATTAATGCTTTGAAGCGCTTTAAGGATGATGTGAAAGAAGTTGCAGTGAACTTTGAATGTGGTATCAGTCTCGTGAATTATAATGATATTAAATCCGGTGATGTGATAGAAACATTCCAGGAAGTGGAAGTAAAGCAGTCTCTTTGATTGCAGGATAGATTTTTTAACGACTATATAAAGATTGCACGGTCTGTCGCGGATTTTCTTAAACCGTGCTGGTGTGCAATCTTTTATTTTTGAATAAGGATATGATTGGATTGGATTGGATTATTTTAGCGATTATTGCGCTAGGGGCTTTCTTCGGGTGGAGGAAAGGACTATTGAGACAACTTGTTTCATTTATCGGCTTTTTTGTCGGTTTGCTTGTCGCCTGCGTGCTTTATGCTGTTTTAGGCGATAAGTTGGCTCCTGCATTAGGAACATCTGCAACAATGGGTCATATTTTTGCGTTTATTTTAATTTGGGTGGCTGTGCCGGGTGTCTTGTCAATTGTTGCGTCTATGTTTACCCGATTGCTTAAAACAATATCTTTGGGTTGGCTCGACGGAACGTTGGGTGCTGTTATCGGAGCTTTGAAATATGCTCTTTTTATCAGTATTTTTATTAATATGCTTCAGTTTCTCGATTTTCATGATCATGTTATTTCGAAAGAGAAGAAAGAGGCTTCGGCAATGTATTATCCGGTAGGCAAAATGGTAAAATTTCTTGTTCCGCATCATAAGGATGTCGACAAGAAAGAGTATAAATAGGAAAGGTATTATTTTATGCAGTTAGAATCAAATAAACTTGTAAAGAACATTGCGGAGGAAAAATATAAATATGGTTTTACTACCGATGTTCAAACGGAAATTATAGAACGGGGACTCAATGAGGATGTGGTTCGCTTGATTTCTTCCAAGAAGAAGGAACCGGAGTGGCTGCTTGAATTCAGATTGAAAGCTTTTCGTTATTGGAAAACTTTACAAATGCCGCATTGGGCTCATTTGACTATCCCTGAAATAGATTATCAGGCGATCTCATATTATGCTGATCCGACAGCAAAGAAGGAAGGTCCGAAGAGTGTAGATGAAATAGACCCGGAACTCATGAAAACTTTCGACAAGTTGGGTATTCCGTTGGAAGAAAGACTTGCTTTGAGTGGAACGGCTGTAGATGCCGTGATGGATTCGGTGTCTGTAAAGACAACTTTCAAGGAGACCCTTATGGAGAAGGGTATTATATTTTGTTCGATAAGCGAAGCGGTACGTGAACATCCCGATCTGGTACAAAAGTATTTGGGTTCGGTCGTGAGTTATCGTGATAATTTTTTTGCATCGTTGAATAGTGCGGTCTTTAGCGACGGTTCTTTTGTGTATATTCCCAAAGGGGTTCGTTGTCCGATGGAACTGTCTACTTATTTTCGTATCAATGCGGCGAATACCGGTCAGTTTGAACGAACATTGATTGTAGCCGAAGATGATGCTTATGTGTCTTATTTGGAGGGTTGTACGGCACCAATGCGTGATGAAAACCAGTTACATGCGGCAATCGTGGAAATTATAGTGATGAATAGAGCCGAAGTTAAATATAGTACTGTTCAGAATTGGTATCCCGGTGATGCCGAAGGCAAGGGCGGTGTATATAATTTTGTAACTAAGCGTGGACACTGCAAGGGTGTGGATAGTAAATTAAGTTGGACACAGGTTGAAACCGGATCGGCTATTACTTGGAAGTATCCGAGTTGTATTTTGGCAGGGGACCGTTCACAGGCGGAATTTTATTCGGTAGCAGTGACAAATCATTTTCAGCAGGCTGATACGGGTACGAAAATGATACATCTGGGGAAAAATACCAAAAGTACAATAATCAGCAAAGGTATTTCTGCCGGAAAAAGTCAGAATTCATATCGGGGATTGGTAAAGGTGAATGAGAATGCAGACAATGCCCGTAATTATAGCCAGTGTGACTCGCTGTTATTGGGAAGTCAATGTGGAGCACATACTTTTCCCTATATGGATATTCACAATGAAACCGCAGTGGTGGAACATGAAGCCACCACATCCAAGATATCGGAGGATCAGTTGTTCTATTGCAATCAACGCGGAATTCCTACGGAGAGTGCCATAGGATTAATTGTGAACGGATATGCCAAGGAGGTATTGAATAAATTACCGATGGAATTTGCTGTGGAAGCTCAGAAATTACTTTCCGTTTCTTTGGAAGGAAGTGTAGGATAAAGAAAAATAAGAAGTTATGTTAGATATAAAAGATTTACATGCCAGTATCGATGGCAAAGAGATATTAAAAGGTTTGGACTTGACGGTTAAGGCCGGTGAAGTTCATGCAATTATGGGACCTAATGGAGCCGGTAAAAGTACATTAAGCAATGTATTGGTAGGACATCCTTCTTATGAAGTGACAAAAGGCAGTATTGTTTTTAACGGTAAAAATCTGTTGGACATGAAACCCGAAGATCGCAGTCATGAGGGTATTTTCTTATCATTCCAATATCCGGTAGAAATTCCGGGAGTGAGTATGGTGAATTTTATGCGTACTGCGGTGAATGAACGTCGTAAATATCTGGATGAACCGCAGTTATCTGCAAGCGAATTCCTAAAAATGATGCGTGAAAAGCGCTCTTTGATAAGCATGGATAGCAAACTTATGAATCGTTCTGTAAATGAGGGCTTTAGCGGAGGAGAGAAAAAGAAAAACGAAATATTCCAGATGGCTATGCTTGAACCTACTCTTTCTATACTTGATGAAACGGATTCAGGATTGGATATAGATGCCCTTCGGATTGTAGCTGAAGGTGTGAACAAATTGAAAAGTGCTGAAACGAGTACTATTGTGATTACACATTATCAGCGATTGTTGGACTATATTAAGCCGGATATCGTTCATGTTCTTTATGACGGACGTATCGTAAAAACGGCCGGTCCGGAACTGGCTCTGGAACTGGAGAAAAAAGGTTACGATTGGATAAAGGAAGAGATTGGAGAATGACGTATGGGAGCAGAGAAACAATATATCGATCTGTATGAGCAATGTAAGGGTATGATTGCCGAACATTCCGCCGGAGTATTGAACGATCGGCGTGAAGAGGCTTTCGAGAATTTCAAGAAGTTGGGATTCCCTGCTCGCAAACAGGAAGATTACAAATATACGGATGTAGGAAAGTTATTTGAGCCGGACTATGGATTGAATCTGAACAGGTTGGAAATTCCTGTAAATCCTTATGACGTTTTCAAATGTGATGTACCCAATATGAGTACGTTGTTGTACTTTATCGAGAATGATGCATTCTATAATCGGGATTTACCGAAGAGTCGTTTACCGGAAGGTGTATTGCTGGGTAGTTTGAAAGAATTTGCAGAGTCACATCCCGAACTTGTAAATCGTTATTACGGCCGGTTAGCCAAAAGTTCAGGAGATGGTGTGGTTGCTTTGAATACTTTTATCGCTCAGGATGGTTTGTTTGTTTATGTACCGAAAGGGGTTGAAATTGAAAAGCCTGTTCAAATAATTAATTTGCTTCGCGCGGATGTAAACTTTATGGTAAATCGCCGTCTGTTGATTATCCTGGAAGAAGGGGCTAAGGCAAAATTTCTTGTATGTGACCATACGATGGATGAAGTGAATTCGCTTTCTACTCAAGTAACGGAAGTTTTTGTGGGAGAGAATGCTTCTTTTGATCTTTATGAATTGGAAGAGAATAATTTAAAGAATGTTCGATTCAGCAATTTATATGTTCGTCAAGAAGCCAATAGCAATGTTCTTCTAAATGGAATAACATTACAAAATGGGAAAACACGTAATACAACCAAGGTCTCACTTGAAGGTCACGGAGCATCTATCAAATTGTGTGGAATGGTGATAGCCGATAATAACCAGATGGTAGACAATAATACCTTGATAGATCATGTAGTGGGAGATTGTACAAGCCATGAACTTTTCAAGTATGTACTGGATGATCAGGCTACGGGCGCTTTTGCCGGAAAGGTTTTGGTGAGAGAAGGAGCTCAACATACCGAATCGGATGAAGTAAATAAGAATATTTGTATGACGCGTGAATCGAGAATGTATACACAGCCCCAATTGGAAATTTATGCCGATGATGTGAAGTGCAGTCATGGAGCTACCGTGGGACAACTGGATAATGATGCGTTGTTTTATATGCAGCAGCGAGGTATCAGTGAACAGGAAGCTAGAATGTTGTTGATGTTTGCCTTTGTAGATGATGTGATTAATCAGGTGAGTTTGGAACCGCTGAAAGAACGTCTTACACTTTTGGTGGAAAAACGTTTTCGTGGAGAATTAAATCAGTGCAAAAGTTGTTCACTTTGTAAATAAGGAGAAAATATAATGTTTGATGTAAAGAAAATACGTGATGATTTCCCGATCTTGAGTAGAAATGTTTATGACAGACCATTGGTCTATTTTGATAATGCGGCGACTACACAGAAACCGCGTTGTGTGGTGGAGGCAATTACCAATGAATATTATTCGGTAAATGCGAATGTGCATAGAGGTGTTCATTTTCTTTCACAAAAGGCTACGGAATTGCATGAAGCTTCCAGAGAAACCGTAAGGAAGTTCTTGAATGCCCGTAGTTCCAATGAAATTGTTTTTACCCGTGGAACTACAGAAAGCATAAACCTATTAGTTTCTTCTTTTGGCGAAGAATTTATGGAAGAAGGCGATGAAGTAATTATTTCCGTGATGGAACATCATAGCAATATTGTTCCCTGGCAATTACTGGCAGCCCGAAAGGGAATATCCATGAAGGTGATTCCGATGAATGATCGGGGAGAATTGCTTTTGGATGAATATGAGAAGCTTTTTTCTGAGAGAACGAAGATTGTTAGCGTAACACATGTATCGAATGTGATAGGGACAGTGAATCCTTTGAAAAAGATAATTGAAATTGCGCATGAACACGGTGTTCCGGTTCTTGTGGACGGAGCACAGTCGGTACCTCATATGAAAGTGGATGTGCAGGATCTGAATGCAGATTTTTATGCTTTTAGCGGACATAAGATATATGGTCCTACAGGAGTCGGTGTACTCTATGGGAAAGAAGATTGGCTGGACCGGATACCACCTTATCAGGGTGGAGGAGAAATGATTCAGAGTGTCACTTTTGAAAAGACCGTATTCAACGAACTTCCTTATAAATTTGAAGCGGGTACGCCTGATTATATCGGAACGACTTCATTGGCAAAGGCATTAGACTACGTTAGTGCTTTGGGCATGGATAATATAGCTGCTTATGAGCATGAATTGATACAGTATGCCACGGAGAAGATGGAAAAGATTGAAGGTATGCGTATTTTTGGAGAAGCTGAAGAAAAAGGTTCGGTGATATCTTTTCTGGTTGGTAATATTCATCATCTGGATATGGGTACTTTATTGGATCGTTTGGGCATTGCCGTACGTACCGGGCATCATTGTGCACAGCCGCTGATACAACGTCTGGGTGTTGAAGGAACGGTGAGAGCTTCTTTTGCCTTTTATAATACCAAAGAAGAAATTGATACATTGGTTGCCGGAATAGAACGAGTGAGAAAGATGTTTTAGGATGTTATTGTCTTATTTACATAAGAATTTGATAGAGGCAGGATGTGATGAGGCCGGACGAGGTTGTCTGGCGGGTTCTGTTTATGCTGCTGCCGTTATTCTTCCTCAAGATTATGAGAATACAGAGTTGAATGATTCTAAGCAGTTGACCGAAAAACAACGTTATGCTCTTCGTGAAGTGATTCTACGAGATGCACTGGCTTGGGCGGTAGGAGTGGTGACTCCATTGGAAATTGACGAGATCAATATTCTTCGTGCTTCTTTTCTTGCCATGCACAGGGCTATAGATCAATTGAAAATCCGTCCGCAGCATTTGTTGATTGACGGGAATCGTTTTATCCCTTATTCCGGAATACCCCATACAACGATAGTGAAAGGTGACGGTAAGTATCTTTCTATAGCGGCAGCTTCTATTCTTGCAAAGACATACAGAGATGATTATATGAAATGTCTTCATGAAGAATATCCGGTATACGATTGGAAAAAGAATAAAGGTTATCCGACTGTGAAACACCGTGCTGCAATTAAGGAATATGGAACGACTCCTTATCATCGCATGACATTCAATTTGCTTGGCGATAGTCAATTGGAATTGAATTTTTAATCGGAACAATGTTACAATAACGGAAAAGGTATTAAAATCAATCTTCTAACAAGAAATATGTATATCTTTTTTAGTAACTTTGTAATCTATAAATTAGGATCAATTAAAATAATATAATTATGGCAGGTAAAAAGGCTTTATTAATGATTCTCGATGGTTGGGGATTAGGTAACCATGGGATAGGTGATGTGATTTTTAATACTCCCACTCCATATTGGGATAATTTATTGAAAACTTATCCGAATTCACAACTTCAAGCGAGTGGTGAAAATGTAGGTTTACCCGGCGGACAAATGGGTAACTCTGAAGTTGGGCATCTCAATATCGGTGCCGGTCGTGTTGTTTATCAGGATTTGGTAAAGATTAATCGTGCATGTAACGATAATAGTATTAAGAGTAATCCGGAAATTATTTCAGCTTTTACGTATGCAAAGGAGCATGGAAAGAGTGTTCATTTTATGGGCTTGACTTCTCATGGCGGTGTTCACAGTTCATTGGATCATCTCTTTAAATTGTGTGAGATAGCTAAGGATTATCAAATAGAAAATACGTTTATCCATTGCTTCATGGACGGTCGTGATACCGATCCGAAAAGCGGAAAAGGTTTTGTTGCTGAGCTTGAGGAAAATTGTAAGAAGACTACCGGTCGTATTGCGAGTGTTATCGGCCGTTATTATGCGATGGATCGCGATAAACGTTGGGAACGTGTGAAAGAGGCCTACGACTTGTTGGTTAACGGGATCGGGAAGAAAGCTGTTAATATGGTTAAGGCTATTCAGGAATCATATGATGAGGGAGTAACGGATG
>CAZKSK010000022.1:0-16429 GCA_964555225.1 uncultured Bacteroides sp. | reverse complement strand
AAAACAAAATTGTAGTAATACTTTTAGGCCTATTCTTACTTTCTGCTTTTAAAACCGAAAACAAGGTCGTTACCGTTTTTATGATCGGCGATTCTACTATGGCTAATAAGGTCTTGACAGGAGGTAATCCCGAACGTGGTTGGGGACAGGCCTTAGGTGGCTTTTTTACAGAAGATGTCCGTGTAGATAATCATGCAGTAAATGGTCGCAGTAGTAAGAGTTTTATTAATGAGGGACGCTGGGATGTCGTTTTAAAAAAAATAAAACCGGGTGATTATGTCATTATACAATTTGGTCACAATGATGAGAAGCCTCAAGCTGATCGACATACAGATCCGGGAACTACATTTGATGCTAATCTTCGTAAATTTGTTAATGAGACTCGTTCAAAAGGTGGCATTCCTATATTAATAAATTCCATTGTTCGTCGTAATTTTATTGCTCCAAAGGATACTGTGGTAACTAAGGATCATGGTTCTATACCAGATAAAACATCCGAACCTGTAGAAGGTAATATTCTTTATGAAACTCATGGAGCCTATCTTGATTCACCTCGTAATGTGGCTAAAGAATTAAATGTTCCGTTTGTAGATGCCGATAAAATAACACATGATTTGGTAGAAGGTCTTGGACCTAAAGATAGTCGTAAACTTTTTATGTGGGTAGAACCTAATACAGTTCCGGCAATACCACAAGGAAGGCGAGATAATACACATTTAAATATCTATGGCGCAAGAGTAGTAGCGGGTTTGTTGGTAGATGCATTAGCTAAAGAAGTTCCTGCATTGGCAAAATATGTTCGTCATTATGATTTTGTTGTTGCGAAAGATGGTACTGGTGATTTCTTTACAATTCAAGAGGCTATTAATGCAGTACCGGATTTTCGTAAAGGTTCTCGTACTACAATTCTGGTTCGTACGGGAATTTATTGTGAGAAATTAGTGATACCGGAATGTAAAACAGGTATTTCATTATTAGGTCAAAAGGGAGTTATCATCAGTGGAAATGATTTTGCAAACAAAAAAAATCGTTTTGGAGAAAAGATGGGAACATCAGGTTCTTCATCTTGTTATATATATGCTCCTGATTTCTATGCAGAAAATGTCACTTTTGAAAATACGGCGGGCTGTGTCGGTCAGGCTGTTGCATGCTTTGTGAGTGGTGATCGTGTGATGTTTAAAAATTGCCGTTTTAAGGGAAATCAAGACACACTTTATACCTATGGAAAAGGGATGCGTCAGTATTTTGAAAATTGTTATATTGAAGGTACGGTAGATTTTATTTTTGGTTGGAGTGAAGCGGTTTTTAATCATTGTACGATTCATAGTTTGGGTGATGGTTATATAACAGCACCTTCAACGGATAAAGGTCAGAAGTATGGATATATATTTTATGATTGCAAGATAACGGGAGAAGAGGGTATTAAAACCTATTTGTCTCGTCCTTGGCGTCCGTATGCCCAAGCCATATTTATTCGTTGCGAATTAGGTAAACAGATACAACCGGAAGGTTGGAACAATTGGAATAATCCTGCTAATGAGAAAACAGTGAATTATGCTGAATACAAATGCACCGGTGAGGGGGCTCAAATAGCTCATCGAGCAGCTTTCGGAAAGCAGTTGAAAAACCTTCAAGATTATGATATTACAAAAGTCCTAGCAGGAAAAGATGGATGGAATCCTGTTCAAAACGGCAATATTTATCAGGAAGTAAAACGTTAATCTATTTAAGCCATTTATCAAAGAAATGAAGCGTTTCTATTTGCATTTCTTTACCGAAATGATGATCGGAGTCAAAAATCTTGGTAACCAAACGGTCATCGACTTTTTGGCTCCGCCACACTTCATGCATGATGCGGAAACAATTTTCTACCCCTTCTACAGGAAAAAGTTTATCACGTGACCCATTGAAAAAAAGTGCCGGTTTAGGACATGCAAGAGATGCCACATGCGCATAGTCCATGTAATTTCGTATATTTGGAATTATCATTGAGTAGGAAGATCCTCCTTTGTTTTGGTTGTTTGTAAGAGTCATAAGATGTTCCGTATCGTTCATCCAGCAAATAGAGGCTGAGGCTTTTATTAGGGGACAGATTGCCGCTGCCATCCAAGTACGGTGTGCTCCCATAGAAAAACCTGCCGCTCCAATATTTTTTTTATCTACGAACGGAAATGAAGCTACAAATTCGGCAGTATATACATCATCCCATACGATAAAGGCTCCCCATGACATTCCCATTTGAAGAAGGTTGGAAGCTAAAGCTTGTTGCGAATCATATCGAACACCTTCTTTTCTTCCTCGATCTCCCCAAAAAAGAGCGTCAACGGCTATTACTACATATCCATGGCGTGCATAATAATCGCCTACATAAATTCCGTCCATGCACTGATTTACCCATTTATCGGCATCAATCTTAACTGAATCAGGAACAGCAAATGGTTTAATAAATTTTTCTTTGCCGATTGTGAAATGAGCTCCGTGATCATGATACATAACAATTGCAGGAAACGGTCCTTTACCATCAGGTATTAGTAAATAAGCTAATGTTCTTGAATAAGCAGATAAATTAAATTCTATTTTTTCAGCTTTATAACCGGCACGTTGTTCGGTTGATATAATTTGCATATCGTATGAAGTAGCTCTTGGTTGTGCGGGGGATAAACATTCAATTACTTTGTTTCTTGCTTCTTTTTTCCACAAGGAAAATTTTTTTGTTCGATTATTTTGCCAGGCATAAGGAAATGTAAGACGGCTTTTTAATTGATCGGTGAAGGTTGGCATATCATGACTCAGTTCAAATCTTTTGGTTTTTTGATTTTGTCCGTAAGAAAATGTAATAGTACATAGTACAAATAAGGTTATAATTGTTTTTTTCATTTTTCAGATTAAATTTTAGTTTCCAAAGATAGTGAATTAAGAAATAAATATGTAATTTTGAATTTAAAAAATGTGAATCTGATTCTAATTATGAAAAGAGTATTTTTATTTGCCCTTTTGATATTTGTTCCTTTCATTCTTCAGGCTCAACTAAAGGAATGTAAATTTACGCACTATTCGTCCGAAAATGGTCTTTCCCAAAATACGGTCATGTATATGATTCAGGACAAAGAAGGTTTTCTTTGGTTTGCGACTTGGGATGGCATTGATAAATTTGACGGTTATACATTTACTACATACAAGGCGCGTTCTGATAATCGAATTCCGTTGACTAATAATCGTATAGATTGGATCGGGGAAGACAATAAAGGTTATATTTGGTTATTGACGTATGATAATCGTATACATAGATTTAATCCTCATACCGAGGTAATGGAGCAAATTCCCGCATCGGGTGATTTGGCTTCGTTGAATATTTTGAGCATAAAACTTCTTTCGAATGGTGTAGCATGGCTTATGGCCGATAATGGCAGTTCCATAAGAGTGATACCTGTAGGCAAAGATGGGAAATATATTACAGATTTTTATTCTGAAAAATCGGAACTTTTTCCTTGTCATTTTATTTATACCTTTTTTTTGGATTCAGGAGGAAAGGAATGGATGCTGACTGATAAGGGATTGGCGATGTTTGATCAAGGTCAACGCAATCCTATTCCGTATTTTGGAGGAAGTAAAGCACGTCCTACTAAGAAAGATCAGGCTTTTTATGCAGCATGTGAAGCGGGAAATTCTGATTTTTTCGGATCTAATAAAGGTCGTATCTGGAAATATATTAGGAAAAATGGACATTTTGAATTGATCCAAATACCGACAAAAGAAAATATTGTTGCTTTAGGAAAATTATCTGATAGAAAGCTGGTTGCGATGACCAGAACAGATGGGTTTTATATATATGATGTTATTTCAAAAACAACGGATTCTTATAGCCGAACGTCCTGCAATATTATACCTGCCGAAGAGTTACGTTCTCTTTATGTAGACCATTACGGTGTTGTTTGGTTTGAAGTGGCGAAGGTGGGAAAAATCTGTTTCTTTGATTCTCGTACGAATATCGTTAAATGCCAGACTATGAAAACGGAAATTGGGAATGCGGCTCGCTCTAATCCGGCTTTTCATATACATGAAGATATTAATGGTATTGTATGGGTGCAACCGTATGGAGGTGGTTTTTCATGGTATGATCGTGCGCATGGTTGTTTGATGCCCTTTTATGATCAATTGGGTGATACGGATTGGCGATTCTCTGATAAAATTCATTCATCTATGTCGGACAAGCAAGGAAACTTATGGTTATGTACTCACTCGAAAGGGTTGGAAAAAGTATCTTTTATGGATCAGCAGTTTTATCTTCATCAACGTAAGCAGGCTAACTATGAGACTTTGGAAAATGAAGTACGTGCATTATTTCAGGATCGAGAAGGTAATATTTGGGCCGGACAAAAAGATGGTTATATTTCAATATATGACGGGAATTCTCATTATCGTGGATTCTTAACTGAAAATGGAACAATTTCTCAGTCAGGTATTCCGGCTAGAGGGGTTGCTTATTGTATTACGCAAGATAGTCATGGAGCTGTATGGATTGGGACAAAGGGCGATGGCGTGATAAGAGCAGAAAAACAAGGAAATCGATATCTTCTGACCCGTTTTAGATTAGAAAATGATAATATTTATAGCTTAAGCAGTAATGATATTTATAATATTTATGAAGATGCAAGGGGACGTATATGGATAGCTACATTTGGTGGGGGTATTAATTATATTGAAAAAAATGGGACGCAATATCATTTTATTAACTATCGAAATAACTTGAAGAATTTTCCGATATCTAGAAGTTATAGAACAAGATTTATCACGGAAGATGCCAATAATCATATTTGGGTGGGAACTACTACAGGTGTTTTGTGTTTCAGAAATGATTTTAAAAACCCTGAGGATATAATATTTCATCATTTCGGACGAATTCCCGGGAATATAAAGACCCTCAGTAATAATGATATTCTTTGTATATATCTTACGTCCAAAAAAGAACTCTTTTTTGCAACATTCGGTGGACTTAATAAGCTGGTTTCTTATGATGGAAAAGACAAAGCCGTGTTTAAATCGTATAATGCGGGAGATGGTTTACCTTCAGATGTGCTTTTATCTATTTTGGAAGATCATAAAAGGATGTTATGGATAAGTACGGAAAATGGTCTTTGCAAATTTAATCCTGTGACAGAAAAGATAGAAAGTTATAATGATTATGATTTAGACATGAATGGGGCCCGTTTTAATGAAGCTACTTCTACCAAAGCAAAAAATGGTTTGCTTTATTTTGGTACGAATAAAGGCCTTTTGTCTTTTAATCCTGGTTCTATACGAAAGAGTAATTATATACCTAAGATTATTTTTTCTAAGTTGTTAATAGCAAATCGCATGGTACTACCCGGAGATAAAAATTCTGTCCTAAAGAAAAACATCAATGACATTCAGAAATTGGGACTTCCCCATAATGATAATATTTTTACTATCGTATTTTCTGCTTTAGACATGAAAAACCCCGGAAATATTGATTATGCATATAAATTGGAAGGCTTTGATAAGGAATGGCAGTATGTGGGTAATCAACGTTCTGCAACTTATACAAATTTACCAAAGGGGAAATATATTTTGCATGTTAAGTCAACTAATAGTGATGGCGTATGGGTGAAAAATGAAAGAACTCTGTTCATTGAAATTTTACCTTCCTTTTGGGAAACGCCTTGGGCTTATATATTATATGCATTAATTATATTTTCTTTATTTAGCATAGTGGTATATATTTTATTTACTATTTATAGATTGAAAAATGAAGTTTCGGTTGAGCAACAGATTTCCGATATTAAATTGCGTTTCTTTACTAATATATCTCATGAATTGCGTACACCTTTGACTTTAATTTCAGGACCGGTCGACTCTGTTTTGAAAAATAAACATTTACCGGAAGATGCAAAGGAACAATTGAAAATTGTTGAACGAAATACAGATAGAATGTTGCGACTTGTGAATCAGATATTGGATATCCGTAAAATACAGAATCACAAAATGAAGCTTCGTGTTCAGCAGATAGAATGTGTGTCTTTTGTACATCATATTATGGATGATTTTCATGCGTTGGCTGATGAACATCATATTGACTTTATCTTTGAAAGTGAACGGGAAAAACTTAATCTTTGGGTAGACGCAGATAAACTTGAAAAGATTGTTTTTAATCTTCTTTCAAATGCTTTTAAATATACACCTCAGGGCAAAATGATAACGGTTTTTATACATGATAATGGAAATTCTGTTGCTATTGGAGTTCAAGATCAGGGTATTGGAATACCGGAAAATAAGAAGGCGTCTTTATTTGTTCGTTTTGAGAATCTTTTGGATAAAGGTTTATTTAATCAGGAAAGTACCGGAATAGGTCTTTCTTTGGTTAAGGAATTGGCTGAAATGCATAAGGCAACAATTCAAGTAGAGAGTAAACCAAATGAAGGAAGTTGTTTCACGGTTAATTTTTTAAAGGGTAAAAACCATTATGATAGTTCAACGGAGTTTATTATAGAAGATTCTTTGTATTCGGATTGGATAGACAATGGAATCACTTCGAAAGTAGAGATACCTGAAGCAGAAGAAAAAATAGAATTCCATCAAACGATGTTATTGGTAGAAGATAATATAGAATTGCGTTTTTTCTTAAAAAGTCTTTTTAATTCGGCTTTTAAAATATATGATGCAGCGAATGGAATGGAAGGATATAATAAAGCTATAAAATATATCCCGGATATAATTATCAGTGATGTAATGATGCCGGAAATGGATGGTATAGAGATGACACGAGCGCTTCGAAAGGAAATATCAACGAGCCACATTCCTATTATTTTGCTTACGGCTAAAACGACAATAGAAAGTCGGCTGGAAGGAATGGAAAAGGGTGCTGACGATTATCTGACAAAGCCTTTTAGTGCAAGTTATTTGAAAGCACGTGTAGATAATTTGTTGGCTCAACGGGAAAAACTTCGTGAGTTGTATACGGCTAATTTAATGAATTCAACTGCTACTAAAAATATAGAGATTGATTCTCCTGAATCTGAAATGTCATCAAATGACCGTAAGTTTATGGATAAATTGATGGAGTTAATGATGGCCAATATGGATAATGGAAGTTTGGTTGTAGATGACTTAGTAAAAGAATTAGCCGTAAGCCGTTCTGTGTTTTTTAAGAAATTAAAGTTTCTCACAGGTTTGGCTCCTGTGGAGTTTATTAAAGAAATAAGAATCAAGCGGGCTGCTCAATTAATAGAAAGTGGAGAATATAATATGACACAGATATCCTATATGGTGGGCATTAATGATCCTCGATACTTTAGTAAATGTTTTAAAAGAAAATTTGGAAAGACTCCAACCGAATATAAAGAAGATTTGAAAAAGAAGCTAGATAAGTAGATTTATCTTTCATAAATAATTTCGACTCCGGCTCCTTTACTGTCTGCTCCCATAGGAGGTGTTTGTTTCGTTATTTTAAGTTGGATCGTATCAATAATAGAGAAAGAGTTAAATAGATGTTCGGCGATTCGTTTACTGATATGTTCAAGAAGGTGAGAAGGCTTTTCCATTTCTTCTTTGATAATATCATAGACAGATGCATAATTAACCGTATCATTTACATTATCACTAATACAAGATTGTACAATGTTTGCTTCTATTTTGATGTCTACAATAAAATTTTGTCCTACTAATTTTTCCAAGACTCCGATTCCATGAAAGGCATAGAATCGGAGTCCTTGGATAAAAATATATGACTTGATGATTTTCATTATCCGCAACGGGATGTCCCGCAATTAGTACAAATGAGGCAACCTTCTTGATAAATTAGAGTTTCATGACCGCAATTAGGGCATTTTTGTCCTTTAGCAAGAGTACCGTCTTGAATATATTTTTTTAAAGCACGTTCAACACCATTCTTCCATGTGTTGATATTTTCACTGTCTAACTGTAACGAACTGACTAGTTTGATGACTTGTTCGATCGGCATTCTGTAACGAAGTACACCGGATATCAATTTCGCATAATTCCAATATTCTTTGTTGAATTTTTCAGATAACCCTTCAATGGTAGTTTTATAACCACGTTTGTTTTGAAATTGAAAATCATAACGTTTAACCCCATTTTCATCAATATTTTTAATGATTTTTCCTTTTGTAACGGTTTTGGGTAAGAGGATACCTTCATCATCATCTTGCAATCCTGTAAAAATTTCATAAGGATGTCCGTCGAGTAAACCAACAAAAGCAACCCATTTTTCTTTGTTGTTTTGAAATCTTACAACATCACATTCCAAACTCTGTGGACGAACTTCTACAACTTTAGGAGGCTTACAAGGAGGAAGTTCTTCTTTCTCGTCTTTTGTAGAAAGCAAAACACCCGCTCTCGATCCATCCCGGTACACAGTACAACCTTTGCATCCGGAACGCCACGCTTCTATATACAATTTATTAACTAAATTTTCATCTACATCATTAGGCAGATTAATAGTGACACTGATGGAGTGATCTACCCATTTTTGAATGGCACCTTGCATCTTAACTTTCATCAACCAATCAACGTCATTGGATGTTGCTTTATAATATGGAGATTTTTCTACCAATTCATCAATTTCTTCTTGAGTATATTTTTTTGTAGTATCATATCCGTTGATTTTCATCCATATAAGAAATTTTTGATGATATACGATATATTCCTCAAATGCGTCGCCTGTTTCATCTACAAAATCAATATGAACTTCTTCATCATTTGGATTTACTTTTCTTCTTCTTTTATATACAGGCATAAACACAGGTTCGATGCCTGATGTGGTTTGTGTCATAAGACTTGTTGTTCCCGTAGGAGCTATTGTAAGGCATGCGATATTCCGTCGCCCGTACTTTTTCATATCTTCATATAATTCAGGATCTGCTTCTTTCAAGCGAAGAATGAAAGGATTATTTATTTCTCTTTTATAATCGAAGATTTCGAAAGCTCCTCTTTCCCGAGCTAAACCAACGGAGGAACGGTACGCTTCAATAGCGATTATTTTATGTACTTTAACGGAAAAGTCTGTCGCGTCTGTTGTCCCATATCTTAATCCCATTGCAGCAATCATATCTCCTTCTGCTGTAATGCCAACTCCGGTACGACGTCCTTGCGCACTTTTTTTTGCGATTTTTTCCCATAAATGGCGTTCTGTTGATTTAACTTCTTCACTTTCCGGATCAGATCCGATTTTTTCCAGAATCTTATTTATCTTTTCTAATTCCAAATCAATGATATCATCCATGATGCGTTGGGCTAGCATCACGTGCTTTTTGAATAAATCAAAATCGAAATAAGCCTTTTTCGTAAAAGGATTAACTACATATGAATAAAGATTAATAGCCAATAGACGACAAGAATCGTAAGGACATAATGGAATTTCTCCACAAGGATTAGTCGATACAGTTTTGAAACCTAAATCGGCATAACAATCAGGAATAGATTCCTTGATAATTGTATCCCAAAATAAAACACCTGGTTCTGCTGATTTCCATGCATTGTGAACAATTTTTTTCCAAAGAGCAGATGCATCGATTTCTTTAGTAAATATAGGATTTTTGGAATCAATAGGATATTGTTGTTTATAAAGTTTTTCATTGATGGCGTCTTCCATAAATTCATCATCCAATTTCACTGAAACATTAGCTCCTGTAACTTTTCCTTCAGTCATTTTTGCATCTATAAAAGCTTCCGAATCAGGATGCTTTATAGATACACTCAACATAAGGGCACCACGACGTCCGTCTTGTGCTACCTCACGAGTAGAATTGGAGTATCTTTCCATAAAAGGTACTAATCCAGTAGAAGTAAGTGCTGAATTTTTTACCGGAGAGCCTTTCGGACGAATGTGAGACAAGTCATGACCGACCCCTCCACGTCTTTTCATAAGCTGAACTTGCTCTTCATCAATTCGGATGATTGCACCATAAGAATCAGCATGTCCGTCCAATCCAATCACAAAGCAGTTAGAAAGAGAAGCTACTTGAAAATCGTTACCAATACCTGTCATAGGACTTCCTTGAGGAACAATATATCGAAAGTGATCCATCAAATCAAAAATATCTTGTGCACTCAAAGGATTTTGGTATTTTTTTTCTATGCGGGCAATTTCATTGGCTATTCTCCAGTGCATGTCTTTTGGAGATTCTTCATAGATATTCCCGAAAGAATCTTTTACCGCATATTTATTTACCCAAACTCTTGCAGCTAACTCATCACCTTCGAAATATTTTAATGATGCTTCAAAGGCTTCGTCATACGTATAAGTTTTACGTTCCATGACATTAATTTAATTAGAAAAACTTTAATAATTTACTTTTTTAGAAGAATTTTTTATTAGTAACAAGTGTTCTACAAAACTAGGAATGTTTTTTGTTATTACCAAATGTATTCAATAAAAGTTATAAACAAAATTAATAGTTTACCCTTTTTTATTTATAATATATTGAATATTAATAAATTAGTAAAAATATTTAAGAGAAAAGTTTTCAAAAGAAAAATTTTATGATTAAAAAGATATAGATATGTTATATAAAATGGAAAACTTTATTACCAAAATTATTATTGAAATCAATAAATTTATTTGTTATCTTTGTCAAAAAATAAATATATGGAATCAATAAAAAATAGAAGAACAATTCGTAAATATACAAATCAGGATATTTCATCTGACTTTTTGAATACTTTATTGGAAGAAGCAAGTCGTGCTGCAACAATGGGTAATCTCCAACTTTATAGCGTGATAATTACACGTGATTCTGTTATGAAGGATCGATTATCTCCTATACACTTTAATCAACCTATGGTTAAGAATGCTCCTGTTGTGTTGACTTTTTGTGCTGATTTTAGAAGAGTCACAGATTGGTGCAATTTAAGAAAAGCACATCCAGGGTATGAGAACTTTTTGTCTTTTTTAAATGCTGCTATAGATACATTATTATTTACACAAAATTTTTGTACTTTAGCGGAAGACAAAGGTTTAGGTACTTGTTTTTTAGGTACAACAATCTATAATGCAGGGGACTTGGTTGAGATATTAAAGCTTCCTATTTTAGTAATTCCTTTAGCAACAATTACGGTTGGTTATCCTGATGAATATCCAAAACAATCGGAGCGATTACCGTTGGAGGCATTTATTCATGAAGAATATTATCATTCATATACGAATGAAAGTCTTGATAACTTTTATTCTTTAAAGGAATCTTTACAGGAAAATAAAGATTTTGTAACAATAAATCGAGTAGAAACATTAGCTCAGATTTTTACAGATATTCGTTACAAAAAAAGTGATAATGAATTTATGTCAGAAAACTTTATTAAAACATTAAAAAAGCAAGGATTTTTGTCTTAAGATCCTTGCTTTTTATTTAAGTTATTGATCTATGTAATAGATTAGTTTTTAATTTTTGATAGAATTTTCTATTTCTAGAAGTTCTTTTTTAAATGCCTTATCTACATCACTTTGATTTTTGATGATCTTAAATGCATGTAGAACGGTTGCATGGTCTTTCCCTCCAATAGCCTGACCGATTTTTGCCAATGAATTATTTGTATAGATTTTCGAGAAATACATAGCAACTTGACGTACGAGTACAACATCTTTCTTCCGGCTCTTGGCATGAAGACAGTTCTCTTCAACATTATAATATTGACAAACTGCTTTAATGATATTATCGATTGTTATTTCTTTATTTTCCGTTTTCTTTATTTTTTTAATAATCCGTTCTGTCATGCATAAATCTATTTCATGATTGTAGACCATTGAATAAGCCATCAATGAATTCACAATACCTTCGAGGTCTCTGACACTATCATTAACGTTTTCTGCAATATAATTTACAACGTCTTCCGGAAATCTTAAACCATCACGATGCATCTTTGAAACTAGAATATCTTTACGTAATTCCGTATTTGGTTTTTCCATTTCAGCTTGTAGTCCCCATTTAAATCGCGTTAATAAACGGTCTTCCAGTCCTTGCAGCATAATAGGAGAACGATCCGACGTAAAAATCAGTTGTTTATTGTTTTGATGTAAATGATTAAATATATGGAAAAAAGTATTTTGGGTTTTTGTCAGATTTGCAAATTCTTGAATATCATCAATTATTAAAACATCTATGGTTTGATAAAAATTAATGAAATCATTCGTTGTGTTTTTTCTAACGGAATCTGTATATTGAACCTGAAACAAGTGAGCTGAAACATATAATACTCTTTTATTAGGATAAAGTTCTTTGATTTTTGTACCAATAGCATTGACCAAATGGGTTTTTCCTACTCCTGATGGGCCGAAAATAAACAGAGGATTGAAATCTTTAGCCGGATGTAAAGCTACAGCTTCGCCTACAGAACGAGTCAGTTTGTTGCTTTCACCTTCAATAAAATTATTGAAATTATAATTCGGATTCAACATCGGATTTAAATCCTGTGTTGAAGGTATTATTTTTGAAGGACTTTCTGGACCAGATTTTATAGGAGGATAATCAATATTCGATCGGTCACTTTCAGGAATATTTTGTGAGATATCATTTGTTTTATCCGTAAGAATCTTATACATAAGATTTGCTTTTGGTCCGATTACTTTATGTAACGTAGATTTAAGCAAATCAAAAAACTGACCTTCCAAGAATTCATATACAAAATGGCTTGGTACTTTGATAGTCAGAGATTGAGTATTTTCCTTGAAATCAATAGGCTCAATTATTTCAAAAAATGTTTTGTATTGTTGAATACTTACATTATCTTTAATGATGTGGAGACAATGAGTCCATAATTCGCTAGCTTTACTTTTTGTCATTTTTAACACACTTGTTTTTTTATCAAACTTCTATATATGCAAATTTGGCAATGTATTTTTAAAAAAACAAACATCTTTTTTCTTGTAAAAATGAAAGTAAGAGTAATTTATTTATTTTCAGTAGTTTATAAAAATTATAATTAATCTCTTATTTTTTCAATTTGTTTTTTTTTAAGTACTTGATAATTAAAAATGTAAATGCATATTCTCTTAAAACTATGCTTTTGGGCATAAAGAAGTTATAACTCCTATTTTGACCTTAAAAAAAGAACTTTATGATAAAAAAATAAAAAATAGAGCAAGCAATGTTATTTAGAAAAATTCTATTTAAAATAAAATTTTATTTATCTTTTTTACCAAAAAGGGAAAAATGGACATATCGTTTAGGATGTGTTTTTAAATCCTCAAGAAGACTAGCTGCATTTGAAGATGTAGCATTGAGGTTATCGTAGATTTCTCTATCATTTAATAATAATCCCAAAGAATTGTCTTTTCTGTTTAGTTTGTCAGTCATATCTTTCACGTTTGATAAGGTTGCATCAACTTTTTGCATGGTGTGTACATAATCTATTTGATTGAGATTATCAGTGAGAGTGATAAAGTTATCACAGACTTGATTTACTTTTCCTGTTATTTGCGGTATATCATTCTTTAAAATGAAATTCAGTTGTTTTGTGCTTGCTGTTAGATTTTTTGAAACAGTTTGTGCATTGTGTAATGTTGCTTTTAGAGCGGGGTCGGACAATAATTGATTAAGAGAGGTTGCAATAGAGTCCAGTTTGGGTAGAATTTGCTCTATTTGTGGAATCATCCCGGTTGCTGCATTCATCAATCCGGTTGCTACCGTTCCACGCAGGGTATCTCCGTAATTATAAAAGTTTTTATATTGGGCAGGTATATATAAATTCATTTTTACCGTACCTAACATTTCTTTTTCTAATTCGGCATATGTACCTTGAGGAATTTTCATATTTTTGTCTACTTCAATATTTACAAGTACATGTCCCGGATGATTGTAATTGTAAGAAATATCGCGAACTATACCGATGTTAAAACCATTGGCATATACAGGGCTGGAGGTGGCTAGACCGCATGCATCTTCGTATTCTATATAATAATGTGAACTAGCCTTGAACATATTGATACCTTTCAGAAAATTGATTCCGTAAAACAATATGGCAATAGCAGCAATACCTGCAAGTGCAATTCTTATTTCTTTTGTAAAATATTTCATACTTTGTTTATTATCTGTTTTTGATGAATTCTTGTATAGCTTCATGTATATTCATTTTATCTTTGTCTTTGAAAGCGACAATGAAAGCATCCTTGAATTTAACACAAATACTTTTTTTTATCTTTAAAATCTCATTATAATTATTTGTATATCCTATCGTATATTTATAAATATCATTTTCTATATAAAAGTCGAAATCGGTTTCACCTTTTAGGCGAGGATCTTTTTTGTTTAATTTTTTTCTAGATATTAGAATTTGTATTTTGAATATTGGTTTTTGTGTATCTACGGCTTCTTTTGTCGTTGTATTTTTCTTTTCTATTTGTATTTTGTCAGAAGTAATTTCCTTTTTTATTATTTGAGATTGCGTCTTTTTATTTTTAGAGTTTATTATTGGGGTATCTGCAACTTCTTCGTGTATGGAAGGTGCAGGAATTATTTCTTTAATTACCGAGTCGGATTTATTTTCCTGTTGTTCCTCTGATTCGTCAGATGGCACTATAGATTTTGTACCGGTTTGTTCGTCTTTGTATTTTATGAATGCTTTATAAATGCTTTTGCTCATAGAATCTAAGCCATTATCCGAATTTAAATAGTTTTCTTCTTCTGGTGTGGAAATATAACCTAATTCAATCAAAATACTAGGCATGGAGGTTTGTCTTAGGACAAGGAAACCTGCTTGATGTACTCCTTTATCTATTCTTCCTGCTGTATTTTTGAATTGAATTTGCATTAATTTAGCAAGACTTACGCTTTGAGCCATATATTTGTCTTGCATAAATTCAAATATTACATAGCTTTCAGCAGAATTTGGATTAAAACCAGCATAGCGTTCCTTATAATTCTTTTCTACTAAAATTACAGAATTTTCTTTCTTTGCCACATCTAGATTTTCTTTGGCTCTTGCCATTCCTAAAGTATAGGTTTCTGCTCCTTTGGCTATTTTACCTTTCGGTAGTGAATTTGTGTGAATGGAAATAAAAAGATCAGCTTTGGCATTGTTCGCTATTCTTGCTCTTTCATCGAGTGGTACAAAAATATCTTTTTTACGTGTGAAAATCACTTTTACGTTCTTGCAATTGTTTTCTATGAGTTTACCTACTTTTAAAGCTATTTTCAGGTTGATATTCTTTTCCTGTGAATTACTTCCAATTGCACCCGGATCATGTCCTCCATGTCCTGCATCAATAACCACAGTGAATCTTTTTTCTTTGGCTGCGTAGCAAAAAGATGTAGTTATCACTCCTAAAAGAGATAAAACAAGAATCAGTATGTATTCTTTTACGCGCATATTACCTATAATATTTGGCAAAAGTACAAATTTTTGTCCAAATCGATTCTTTTTTACCATGTTTTGTGTAGTATTATACAAAAAGAGAGGAAAAATGGACAACTTTTCCTCTCTTTTTCTGACTATTACAAATTGAATCGGTAATTTGCTCCACCCTTAATCCATATACCGGGTTGAGGTACATTTCCTATGTCGTAATATGTTTTATCAAATAGGTTATTTCCTTCAATATATATAATATATTTGGGAGTAGTCCAGGATATTTTTAAGTCTAAAGTTCCATACGATTTGAATTTAACGTTTTCCCCATTTTTATTTTGAGAATAATCTGTATAACTACCTTCTCTTTTTTGCCAGCGAAAAGCCCACGAAGCTGTAATTTTATTCCAAACTTCATGTTCTATACGAGCTACAAATTTATGTTTTAGATAATTGAGAGCATATTGGGAAATATATCCTGCTCCTTCATTTTTATCTTGATAGATATAACTGTAACCTATGTAAATATTGTTAATAAGGAAGTGAGGGGCAATTAGTTCCTTTAAATTGAATAAAGAAGATGTTTCTATTCCTAATGTATTAATACGGGTATAATTTACAGATTTCCATATGGTCTCGTCTGTGCCCCTGATCCAGTCTATCATATTTTTTCCTTTATGATAGTATGTGCTTAAAGTGAATTGTATCCCGGGAGAGAGGTATTTACTGCCTATTTCGAAAGCTTGCATTTCCTCAGGTTTTAAATTTTTATTGCCTTGATGAGTCTCGTTGGTAGTGTAGTACAATTCGGTAAAAGTTGGCATTCGTAGGGATGTGTTATATGAAATATAGATTTTCCAAGGCTCCAGTAATTGGTAAGAGGCATCAACTCCCGGATAAAGGCGAAAACTATGATTTGTCAGGCCCGTATTCATTGTTGCCATACATCCTGCTGAAAGAGTGAATCTATTCAGCAAAATGTTATGTTCTAAATGAAAACTGATGTTGGTACGGTTTGCGCCTTTATCATAATTACGTGAGGTCCCACTTATATGTTTGGGTTCGTCAAGTGTTTCTCCCAACTTGGTACTGATGATGTCTTCATTGCGGGTCT
>CAZKSK010000021.1:0-16484 GCA_964555225.1 uncultured Bacteroides sp. | reverse complement strand
TGGTTACATACTCTGCTGCAGGATAGGGATTAATACCCATAGCACGCAGTTCATTCAGATTGTTGCGTCTGACAATTTCTTGTTCGCTAAGATCTAAAATATTCATTTTTCAAGATAATTACATAAATTAATTGCAAAAATACGAATTAGTTTTGGGATAATCCTTATGGAAATAGAACTTTTTATATTTCTTGATTTTAAAACGCTTGAATATAAAAAAATAGTCCATAATGTACCTCTGTACTATGGACTATTTCCAACACAAAAACTAAACTAGACTTAACTAAACTATTCAATTTCGGAATTTCACAATCCCTTTTCGTTTACAAAGATATATCACTTTTTTTTATTATCTAAGAAAAGAATGTAAAAAAAATAAAAATTTTTTTTATACAAGAATATTTTTATAAAAAACTACTATTATTAAGCAAATAATAGTCTAAAATAGTCATGGCTGCCATCGCTTCTACTACAGGAACTGCGCGAGGAAGAACACATGCATCATGTCTTCCACGGGCTGTAATTTTAGAATTATTTCCATTTATATCAACAGTTGACTGCTCCATTAAAATAGTAGCTACAGGTTTGAATGCAACTCGAAAATAGATATCTTTGCCATTACTAATTCCTCCTTGAATTCCACCTGAACGATTAGTCAACGTATCAATCTTACCATTGTTATTAAAAAAAATGTCGTTTTGTTGTGAACCTTTCAGTTCCATATGACCAAAGCCTTGTCCATATTCAAAACCTTTTGCTGCATTTATACTCATCATAGCTCCCGCAAGAGCTGACTGTAACTTTCCAAAAACCGGTTCGCCAAGTCCTATAGGGCAGCCTTTTATAATACAGGTTATTACTCCTCCAATAGTATCTCCTTTTCCCTTTACTTCGGCAACCAAATTTTCCATTTTCACAGCGGTATCGGGATCAGGGCATCTTACCATATTAGTCTCAGCAATATTCAAATTATATTGTGTATAATCTTTTTCCAAAGTTATAGTACCTATTTGAGAGGTGTAGGCCTGAATTCTTATATTTTTTTTTATGAGAGCTAATTTAGCCAAAGCTCCACCTACACAACGAGCTATCGTTTCACGGGCAGAAGAACGACCGCCTCCTCGATAATCACGTATTCCATATTTGCTGAAATATGTAAAATCTGCATGAGACGGGCGAAAAACATTTCGTAGATTTTCATAGTCGTTACTATGTTGATTGATATTGCGTACGATAAAACCAATAGGACATCCTGTACTTTTACCTTCGAAAATTCCGGAAAGAAATTCTACTTTGTCGTCTTCTTTTCTCGGAGTAGTTAATTTGTTCTGTCCGGGTTTACGACGATTTAGTTCATTTTGTATAAAGTTCATATCGATATCAACACCGGCGGGATATCCGTCTATTACTCCACCAATGCCTATACCGTGTGATTCTCCAAAACTGGTCAGTTTAAATATGTTTCCAAAGGTATTTCCCATGTTTTAATTATTTAATGGCAGTGTCCACATCCACAACCATCGTCATGGTGGTTACATCCATCTTCACAATCTCCGCCACAACTGTCACATCCGCAACCGCAATTTTCTCCGTTTAACATGTTAAGCATGCCTTGAATTTCTTCATTACTTGCCGTTCGTGATTCTACAATTTCGCCGATGAATGTAAGATCTTTACCTGCAAGTGGATGATTGAGGTCAAGAGTTACAGTATCATTTTTAATTTCTGCTATTAATCCATTAAAACGGTCACCGTCGGCATTTGTCAATGGAACGACATTACCGACAAAGATATTTTCTTCGTCAAATTTTCCATCAATATTAAAAATTTCTTTCGACACTTCGATAACTCGAGCATCTTCTCTTTCTTCATATGCGTCTTTCACCGGAATTGTAAAATCGAATTTATCTCCGGCATTCAAATTTTTTAATTGGATTTCAAAGGCATCCAATGTTGTACCTAATCCTGAAATAAATTGAAATGGCCGCTCTTTCGGAGCTTTTTCTACCAATTCTTTTTTACTTTTGTTATCGACATACAGTTCATAAGCAACCGTGATATACTTGTTTGGGGTTGTTTCCATAAATTGTTTTTAATTTTTTATTGATATTTTGCTACAAAGATATAGTTTTATTTTCAATAATTTTATATATGACTTCATATTCTGAAAAATTTAGATAGAATCGGGAAATACAATTAGTAGAAAAATTATAAATGTATTTATTGCGCATAAGGAAGAACAACCGAAAATTTACTGCCTTTGCCAATTTCGGAATCAACTCCTATTCTTCCATTCATTTTTTGCATGATTACACGAGAGATGGAAAGCCCTAAACCAGTTCCTTGTTCGGATTCATCCGACTTGTAAAACCGGTCAAAGATTAGTTCCTGTTCTTCTTTCGAAATGCCTTTTCCCGAGTCCTCTACAGAAATGATGACTTCTTTAGTCTCATCTTTGTATTTCAAACAGAGTTTTATAAATCCTTTTGCTGTAAATTTATTTGCATTACCAAGGAAGTTTGTAATTACTTGTGTTAATCTTAATCTATCTATTAATATGTTTTCCATTTTATGATTTTCGGGAATTTCAAGAGAAAAATTCAGATAATTATTGATGAGGACACGATGAGTCTGATAAACTTCCTCAACAATTTTATTTGCTGGATACAATTCCATGTTGAAGAGGAGATTTCCTGATTCAAGTCGGGATAATTCCAGAACGTCATTGATTAATTTTAAAAGGTAATTATTATTTCTTTGAATAATATCTATAAAGTTTTTCTTCTCTTCTTCTGAAAAATCATTTTCAGAATCAGCTAAAAGATTTGAATAACCTACAATGGCATTTAACGGAGTACGTATTTCATGGCTCATATTTGCTAAAAAAGATTGCTTAAGTTCTGCCTGTTCGGTTTGCTTTTTGGCTTTTATGAGTTCATATTCACGTTGTTTTGCCAGTTCTATGTTTTGTAGTAATCCACATGTTATAGTTTCATTATCGATATTAGAATAGCAAAATCTCCATTCTATCCAAATGTATTTTTGAGAAAGACTAGATTTCATTCTCATTTGATTAATATAAATGTCTTTGTTTTCACTTTTATATTGCGAATCAAGTTTTACCAGCAGATTATTGAATTCGTTAATATCTTGAGGATCTATTATTTTTTTTAATTCTTCCGGAGTCTGTATAAGCCCTTTAATCGGAAGGATTTGAAGAACGGACTCATTAAATTTGAAGATTTTGTTTTGATAGGTCCATATAGTAGTTTGTAAGCTCCGAACTGATAAGTATAACTTATTTTGGATAGCTTCTAATATTTTGAGCTGGCGGATTTGTTTTCTTTGTTTTTTTCTTTGTTTTAACCAATTGATAATCAAAATAGAAATTAAACACAGAAGAATAAAATAAATAAGGATCAGAGTAACTTTATATTTAATATACCACGGGCTTGTTAATACAAAACAATATATGTTTTGATTATCTTGTGCAATGATAAAATTTGGATTAAATTTAGAAATGCGGTCTATTATAATATGTTTCGTTTTTTGTTCATCTCCATAATTTTTATAATTTATAACTTTTTTATATGGAATAAATTGAAATCCCATTTTTTTCAATTCGTTTACAAGAGAGTCCTTTGTATCCTTTAGTTTAATATTACCGGAATCGACTATGGCAATTTTTTTTAAAGGAAATTCTTCGATATTTTCTTTATTAAAAAGAAAAGAAGTAATTATTAAAATTAAGATGATGGATGTAATTGTACATGCTTTTATTCCTATTTTCTGCATAATTAGCTAGTTTAATGTGTGTGTATGTTTAAATTCTCCCAAATATGATTGGGTATTAATTGCCAAAGGAAAGTAAGTATTCGATATTTCCAGTCAATGACATGCATTCGTTGTTTTTTTTCAATAGCTTTTACAATTTCTTTGGCTACCTTTTCGGGACGGAGAACCATCGGATATTTGTGATCGTCGTTTAGTAAATTGGTAGCAACAAAACCGGGACGAATATCAGTAATATGAATATTTAGTTTTTCCATTTGTATTAGTTGAGACAAACATTGCAAATATGTATTTTGAAAACGTTTAGTTGCTGAATAAGACGGAGCAACTCCTAGGCCTTTTGTTCCTGCAATAGAAGTAATGGCAACAATATGTCCCTCTTCGGAACTGTCACGAAAATAATTGAATGCCGTATCAATCATACGGACGAAACCTTCTCCATTTGTACGTAATGTTTCTATTTCAATGTTAGTCTCCAATGTCTGGTTTTGCTTGCCTATGCCTGAACTATGAAAATATAAATCCATTCCGTCCAACCTTTTGATCAGGTCTAGCAGAATCGTTGAAGCATTAGGATTTGTTATATCTATTTGTGCAATTTCGATTGTTTCGGTAGATAAAGATTTTAGTCCATATAGTTCTTGAAGTCTTCGCCCACAAACTCCTACTTTCCATCCTTTTTTGATATAGATTAGAGCTACTTCACGCCCGATGCCTGATGTAGCTCCCATGATGATGATCTTCTTTTTTTTCATCAAAATAAATTTTACTACATCACTCTTATTCTACTCATTGGGGCAAAGATAATAAAAAAAGTATTCGATGATATAAAATCCGTCTCTTTTTACTTTAATGTTCTTTAATTTGAAAAAAAGGATGTATATTTGCAAAGCGAAAAAAACAGCTTATGGAGAATATCGGAGACAAAAAGCCTTTGATGGGAATGACGCTCAGCCAATTACAAAAGATGGTCGAGAATATAGATATGCCTGGCTATACAGCCAAGCAAATTGTATTTTGGCTATATAAAAAAGGCGTGAAATCAATTGATGAGATGACTAATCTGTCTTTTAAAAATAGAGAAATACTGAATAAGGTTTATTATATAGGAGCTTCTACTCCTGTAGATTCCTTGTGCTCTAAAGATGGAACGATAAAATATCTTTATAAAACTGTTGAAGGTAATTTTATAGAAACAGTATATATTCCCGAAGAAGAGAGGGCGACGCTTTGTGTTTCATCTCAGGTAGGTTGTAAGATGAATTGTTCTTTCTGTATGACGGGTAAACAAGGATTTTCAGCAAATTTGACTGTTAATGAGATACTGAATCAAATTTATTCTCTGCCTGAACAAAGTAAGTTGACTAATATTGTATTTATGGGAATGGGTGAGCCATTTGACAATTTGGATAATGTACTTCAATCTCTTGAAATTCTTACGGCTGATTATGGTTATGGTTGGAGTCCTAAACGTATAACGGTAAGTAGTGTTGGATTAAAGAAGGGTTTGGCTCGTTTTATTGAGGAAAGTGAGTGCCATTTAGCTATCAGTTTGCATACACCTATTGCTGTTCAACGAAGCATGATGATGCCTGCTGAGAATTCTTTTCCAATTGCTGAAATTGTAAGTGAATTAAAAAAGTATGATTGGAGTAAACAGCGTCGTTTATCTTTCGAATATATTGTGTTTAAAGGACTTAATGACTCTTTGATTTATGCAAAAGAATTAGTGAAATTGTTGCGTGGATTGGATTGTAGAGTGAATCTTATTCGTTTTCATTCTATTCCGGGTGCAGATTTTGAGGGTGCTGATGAAGAGACAATGATGATTTTTCGTGATTATCTTACGAAGCATGGCGTATATTCTACATTACGGGCATCCAGAGGAGAAGATATTTTTGCAGCTTGTGGAATGTTATCAACAGCAAAACAGAAAATAAGGAATTAATGAATATAAAGATAAAATGACTTATGAAAAGGTTGATGATTAGTATGAGCGTAATAGCGTTGGTGATGCTTTCGCTCGTGTCTTGTAGAAATAAAAAAAGCGGGACTGATCTGTTGACACCAGCCTCCAGTGGACGCCCCTATGAAGTAACCGTAGTGATGGCAGATAGTCTTTGGAATCGACCTGCCGGACGTGCCGTTTTTGCAGCTTTGGATACAGATGTTCCTGGATTGCCACAATCCGAACGTTCTTTCCATATTTATCATATGGATGTTCAAGATTATGATCAAATAACTAAATTGTCCCGTAATCTGATTTTAGCTGATATTAATCCAAAACTTTATACTCAGACTAAATATAAATATCGCAGAGATGTATACTCTTCTCCACAGATGATTCTTATTATTCAGTCTCCCGACGAGAAGGATTTTACAGCTTATGTAAACAGTCATAAAAATGCAATTGTGGATTTTTTCACTTTAGCGGAGATGAATCGTGAAATAGATTTTTTAAAAGAACATCATAATAAAAATATTTCTGATAAAGTAAAGAAAATGTTTGGTTGTGATATAAATATACCGGAAGAATTAAGATCTATTAAAATAGGAAAAGATTTTCTTTGGGCTTCTACAAATACAGGAACTGCAGATATGAATTTTGCAATGTATTCTTATCCTTATATAAGTAATGAAACATTTACTAAAGATTATTTTATAGCTAAGCGTGATTCATTTATGAAGGTAAATATACCGGGAGAAAAGCCTAATATGTATATGGCAACCGATACTAACTTTGTAGATGTAAAAAATATTGTAGTAAAAAACGCTTATGCGATGGAAGCTCGCGGATTGTGGGAGATGGAACATGATATGATGGGTGGCCCGTTTGTTTCCCATAGCAGTGTGGATACAGTGAATAATCGTGTTGTTGTGGTAGAAGGATTTGTATATGCTCCTGAAACTAGAAAACGTGATTTGATACGAAAAATGGAGGCCTCTCTTTATACTCTTCAGCTACCGATTGGTTCTCAGAAAAGTTCTGTATCGAAGGCTCACAATAAAAATAAATAAAAGTTTGACATGGAAAATAGAAAAATATGTGTAGGCATTACTCAAGGTGATATAAATGGGGTGGGATACGAAGTGATATTGAAAACTTTTGCTGAATCGATGATGCTTGATCTTTGTACGCCTGTTTTATATGGATCTCCTAAAGTTGCGGCTTACCATCGGAAAGCTTTAAATCTTCCTACTAATTTTACTATTGTAGATAGTGCCTCGGAAGCTTCGGAGAACAGATTGAATATTGTCAATTGTAATGATGAAGAGGTGAAAGTAGATTTAGGCAAACCTACGGAAGAAGCAGGCAAAGCTGCTTTGCAGGCTTTGGAACGAGCTATGGATGAATATAAGGATGGTTTGATAGATGTTTTGGTAACAGCTCCAATAGATAAGCATACTATACAAAGTGACACTTTCCATTTTCCGGGGCACACAGAATATTTGGAAGCAAAAACAGGTGAAGGAAAAAAATCACTGATGATTTTGATGAAAGATGAATTGCGTGTGGCTTTAGTCACAACGCATGTAGCTATTAAGGATTTGGCTGCTTCTATAACACAAGAACTAATAGAAGAAAAAATATGGATTTTCAATGCTTCTTTGAAACAAGATTTTAATATTGATAGTCCGCGCATTGCTGTTTTGGCTCTTAATCCTCACGCTGGAGATGGTGGGTTAATTGGATCTGAAGAACAGTTAATTATATCTCCTGCGATTCAGTCTATGGTTGCTAAGGGAGTGCAGTGCTTTGGGCCCTATTCTGCAGATGGTTTTATGGGAAGTGGAAATTATACAAAATTTGATGGTATTCTGGCTATGTACCATGATCAAGGTTTAGCTCCTTTTAAAGTCATTGCAATGGATGAGGGAGTGAATTATACGGCAGGGCTTCCATTAGTGCGAACATCACCGGCACATGGTACTGCATATGATATCGCAGGAAAAGGAATCGCTTCAGAGGAATCTTTTCGGCAAGCAATTTATGCGGCTATAGATATTTATAGAAATCGCAGGCATGAAGAAATTATTCATAGAAATCCTTTGCGTAAACAATATTATGATAAACATGATGACAGTGACAAATTGAAATTGGATGCTGTGGATGATGACAAGTTTTGATTGAAATGAGATTTGCAATAATAGCGGCTGGAGAAGGTTCACGATTGGCGCAGGAAGGAGTAAAACTTCCTAAACCCTTAGTTAAAGTGAATGGTAAGGCCATGATTGACAGACTTATTGATCTGTTTGCGGCCAATGGGGCTACTGAGATTATAATCATTGTGAATAATGAGACACAAGAAGTTCAAGAACATGTGAGATTTTTACAGAAAAAATATCCTATCCGACTTGTTGTACAAACAACGCCGAGTTCCATGCATAGTTTATATGCTATTAGTCCATATTTAAGAGGTGATTCATTTTGTTTGACAACTGTAGATACAATTTTTCGTCCTAATGAATTTTCCAAATATATTAGAAGTTTTTTAGATGGGAATGTTGGTGGGTTAATGGCTGTAACAGATTATATTGACGATGAGAAGCCTTTATATATTTCTACAAATGAAAATTTAGATATCGATGGATTTTATGATACTCGACCTGAACATTGTAAATATATTAGTGGAGGGATTTATTGTCTTTTGCCTGAAGCGCTTGATATTTTGGAGGATTGTATTGAAAAAGGTATGTCTAGAATGAGAAATTTTCAAAGACAGTTGGTGACCGGTGGATTAAAATTGAAAGCATATCCTTTTAGTAAGATTTTGGATGTAGATCATGCCGAGGATGTCTTTAAAGCCGAGACTTTTTTGAAAGAGAAGGAGAGCTGAAATGACAGGTGTAAATAAAATACACATAACGGGAGTAAGTAGAGGAAAAGAGTTTTCTCCAAATTTGGAGAATAACGATGGCGCTATTTTTCATGCAGTTGAGGAAAATCTTCGTCAGATGGGATATGAGGTATCGACATTTTGTGAAAAAGATTTTGTGAAATCTTCATTTAAAAGTGATGTAGTATTCGATATGGCACGTGATTCGTGTGCCCTTAATCGTTTAAAAGAGCTTGAAAAAGAGGGCTGTTTGGTCATTAATTCTGCTTTTGGAATAGAAAGTTGTGTTCGTAAAAGGATGACTGAACTCTTGCTTGCGCATCATATTCCCCATCCTAAAAGTTTTATTATTTCTACAGCGTTAGATTCTTTAAAAGAGAATTGGACGTATCCTTGTTGGGTGAAGCGGGGAGATTCGCATGCAATGGTGAAACAAGATGTGAGTTATGTTTCAAAAAGCGAAGAAGCTGTGGAAATATTGAAAGATTTTAAGAAAAGGAATATTTCTACGGCAGTGATAAATGAGCATCTAACAGGTGATTTGGTTAAGTTTTATGGAGTACAAGGAACCGGCTTTTTCAGTTGGTATTATTCTTCACCGGATAGTCATAGTAAGTTTGGGCTGGAGGCGATCAATGGAAAAGCAAAAGGTCTGGCTTTCGATGCTTCGGAATTACAACATTATGCCGATGAGGCATCGCTGGTATTGGGAGTCCCTATATATGGGGGGGATTGTGTGATAACAGCTCCCGGGCAAATGAAAATAATTGATTTTAATGACTGGCCGAGTTTTTCACGTTGTCGTACGGAAGCAGGCTTGAATATTGCAAAATATATCCATCAGTCTATAAAAAAACGATTTGAAATATAAAAAATGGGAAACAAAAAACAACATCAAAAAGATATTGACGCTACGTTAAAATCTATGGATACGGAAGAATGGTTGGATATTCATTTTACCCGTCCGTTAGGTTATGTCTGGGCTTTATTCTTCAATAAATTTAATATTCATCCCAATGTGGTGACTATTTTATCCATTATTTTAGGAATTGCAGCAGGCATTTGTTTTTATTATTCTGATATGACTCATACAATATTAGGCATCTTTTTATTGATTTGGGCGAATATTTATGATAGTACGGACGGACAATTGGCTCGTATGACAGGAAAGAAAACCCGTTGGGGAAGAATGCTTGATGGTTTTGCCGGTGATTTATGGTTTTTTGCTATTTATTTTGCTATCAGTTTACGACTATATCCCGAATGGGGCATAAGTATTTTCTTAATAGCTGCTATCTCTGGTTTTATTTTTCATGCCAAGCAGTGTCAATTAGCTGATTATTATCGTAATATACATTTGTTCTTTTTGAAAGGAAAAGAAGGAAGTGAACTAGATACTTTTCGTCAGCAGCGAGAAACCCTTCACTCTTTGCCGTGGAAGCATAATTTCTGGTGGAAGATATTTTTATATTTTTATGGTAATTATACACATGCACAAGAACAAATGACTCCTAATTTTCAAATTTTGAAAATTGCAATAAAAACCCGTTATAATGGTAATATACCTCAGAGCCTTCGAGACAAATTTTGTGAAAATAGCCGTCCGTTAATGAAATTTACAAATATACTTACTTTTAACACACGTGCCATAGCTTTATATATCAGTTTGTTGATAAAGGAACCTCAATATTATTTTTATTTTGAGATGATTATACTAACTCTGCTTTTTTTCTATATGCGTCATCGTCATGAGGCTTTGTGCAGTCGTTTATGTAATGAACTCAAACATACAAATGTTAACTATGAAAAGTAAATATCGTAATATATTTTTATTGTTTGGTATAATTGCAATCGTTATTATGCTATTTTCTTTTGATATGCATTGGGATGAATTGTGGGGTAAACTTTATAGTGCGGGGTGGTGGTTCATTGCTGTTTTGTTTCTTTGGGTTTTTATATATCTTGTCAATGCCTTATCATGGTACGTTATCATTCGTGATGGTAAAAAAGGTTATAAGGTACCTTTTTTGACAATTTATAAACTTACAATATCCGGCTTTGCTTTGAATTATGCAACTCCGGTTGGATTAATGGGTGGCGAACCTTATCGTATTATGGAATTGACTCCTTTTGTCGGAGCCAGTAAAGCCACTTCTTCTGTTATTCTTTATGTAATGATGCATATTTTTTCACACTTTTGTTTTTGGTTCAGTTCTATATTTCTTTATATAGCTTTGTATAAGGTCGATTTTGCAATGGGAACTCTTTTAACTATTATTGGGGCTTTCTGTTTAGTAGTTATTTACTTTTTTACTAGAGGTTATCGTAGGGGAATGGCTGTGAAAACATTAAAGTTATTGAGAAAAATGCCGTTTATAAAAAAATGGGCTTCGCGATTTTATGATCGCCAGGAAGAATCTTTACACAGAATAGATGAACAAATATCAGAACTTCATAAGCAACGCAAAGAGACTTTCTATATGTCATTGGGACTTGAATTCTTTGCACGTATATTGACTTGTCTGGAAATATTCTTTATCCTGAAAATTCTTACGGATAATGTCAGTTTTCCAGCTTGTATTTTAATTATGGCATTTTCTTCCCTATTTAGTAATTTGATGTTTTTTTCACCGATGCAATTAGGTGCAAGAGAAGGGGGACTGGCTTTAGCGGTTGGAAGCCTTTCTATTCCGGGTGCATTTGGCGTGTATACCGGTTTAATTACTCGTGTAAGAGAATTGATATGGATTTCTATTGGAATGCTTTTGATGAAAGTTGGGAATAAAAAACCAGTAAAAGAAATAACGAAATGATAAATTTAGAAGGGATAAAAGGTATTATTTTTGATTATGGAGGTACAATTGATACAAATGGTGACCATTGGGCTGAAGTGTTGTGGGATGCATACCAAGAATATCATGTACCTATTACAAAAAAACAATTTCGTGAAGGTTATGTCTTTGCTGAACGCGCAATGGCAAAGTTTTCTTATGTACGAAAGGACTTTAATTTTGAAAAAGTATTGTATGTAAAAATAGATTTGGAACTTAGTTTTTTGGAGCAGGAACGAGTTTTAGATTTTAATGCTACAAATCATAAAAAATTATGTTCTTTACTTTCTTCATGGTGTTATCATTATGCAGAAAAAGTGTTAGAAACGACTCGTAGCGTGGTTTGTTCTTTAGCTGAAAGTAGAAAGTTGGTGCTTGTATCGAATTTTTATGGTAATATACAAACTATTTTGAAAGATTTTAAGTTGGATCATTGTTTTCAAACAGTTATCGAATCTTCTGTTGTAGGAGTGAGGAAACCTGATCCGACTATCTATCAGTTAGGTATCAATGCGATGAATTTACCGGCAAAGGATATTCTGGTGGTAGGTGATTCTTATGGAAAAGATATGGTTCCTGCAATGACTTTAGGCTGTAGAACTGCTTGGATAAAAGGTCGTGAATGGAAACATGAAAAAAATGATGAATCGAAAATAGATTATGTTATAACAAATTTAAAACAATTGATTAATTAAGATATCAGAGGAGAAATAAAAAATGAGTAGTAAGAAACAAGCTTCTTTGGTCGGTAAAGGATATATGTTATCCTTTCTTTTGATAACCTTTTTTTTCTTTTTATGGGGATTTGCCCGAGCAATTCTTGATGTATTAAATCCTTTTTTTCAAGAGTCGATGGCTTTAACCAAAACCGAGGCTTCTGCTATACAGTTTGTAACTTATTTAGCTTATTTTATTATGGCAGTACCAGCAGGAATCTTTATTAGAAAATATGGAACACGAAAAGGCGTTATCTTAGGTTTAACGGCTTTTGGACTAGCTGCCGTACTTTTTTATTTTAATTCTTATGCGGGAAAATCTGTTTTTTATTATTATCTTTTTTTACTGTTTGTTATAGGCTGTGGCCTTGCTTGTTTGGAAGTGGCGGCCAATCCTTATGTAACTTTATTGGGAGCGAGAGAAACAGCTGCCAGTCGTTTGAATAGAGCTCAATCTTTTAATGGATTAGGTTGTATTTGTGGTTCGTTGTTAGGAGGTTTTTACTGTTTTTCGAATGAAAGTCCTGATATTTCTTATCCATATATAGTAATAGGAATTGTAGTATTGGTTATAGCGGTGATCTTTTCACGCATCAAATTGCCTGAATTTGTAATTAAAAATTCATCTTCTCAGGTTGTAATGGGTAGTAATAAAATATATAAACATCCTATGTTTATGTTTGGTTTGGTAGCTTTATTTTGTTATGAGGTTTCTGAAATATCAATTAATTCATTTTTTATAAATTATGCAGCAGAAAATGATTTGACCGGTTTGATTACGCACCAATTGTCCGGAATGAATCCCAAGTTAATTGCGTCTATAGTCCTTTCAATCGGTTTGCTTCTGTTTATGGGTGGTAGATTTGTAGGAAGTTGGATTATGGAGTATATTCGTGCTGAAAAGATTCTACTTATTTGTGCAATATCAGCTGTAGTTATGACTTCTATAGTTGTAATGGACTGGCCTGTAATCTCGTTAATTGCTGCGATGTTTATTTTTGTTTCCGAATCAATTATGTTCCCAACGATATTTGCTTTGTCTATACGCGATTTAGGTGGATTGACACAGAAGGCATCTTCTATTTTGATGATGACTCCTATAGGAGGAGCTGTCGGCACTGTTTTAATGGGTATCGCAGCAGATCAAAGCACTATGACTCTTTCTTTTTTGGTGCCGTTGATTTCTTTTGGGGTGGTTTTAATTTATGCTAATGCAATTGTAGCTCGTGCGAGAAAAAATTAATGTGCGTTCATAATTTCACGGATTGCGTCTTCATTTTTATTAAAAGGACCGGACGTTTCCAATTTAATAGTTGACATGGCGGCAGCAAATCTTCCTGATTCTTCATATCCTAAGCCCTGTACTCGGCAATATAAATATCCTGTAGAATAAGTATCTCCGCAGCCTGTAGGATCTATTAGCTCTTTTGGTGGATACGCTTCTATTTCATAGTAGTTCCCTTCCGCGAAAATAAGAGAACCATAGCTTCCTGTTGTAACGACTACTTCTTTCACGCCCCAGTCTGCAATTTGTTTTGCAGCTGCGTGAGCTTCGCTTTTACCTGTAAGAACTTCCATTTCATATTCATTAACTTTCAGAATATGTATATATTTTAGAGTTTCTATTTTGTCTTTCCAGTCTACAGCTACTACCTTTTCACCTTGCACTTCTCTTAAATATCCTTGAACATCAACTGAAACTAAACCTTTTGTTGATAAATATTTTACAACATCAATTGGAAAATCATCAGCAAGAAGACTTCCTAAATGAAAAATTCGGGCATTTATGTTCTTTAATCCTTTTATTGTAAAAGGATCTGCTTTAGCCAAAACACGTTGAGTTCTTTCGTTTGAGTTTTCACCATATTTATTTTCAAAGAATACGCTCTTTTTACTTGGCAAAGTAATAATATCAATGCCTTCGTCTTTTAAATCATCAATTACATGCATTTCAGTCGGACCTACTGCTGTTACTAATTGATAATTTATTTTATTGAGTTTATTAATGCCTTTGGAAAAGTAATATGATGTACCACCGGGCATATAAACTGTTTTTCGGGGAGTAATAACTCTGTCGAGAGTAATATGTCCGATGCAGCAAATATCTTTCATTTCAATTTTTTCTTGTAAAAAAGTTTTGCAAATTTATACTTTTTTATCGGAATTTGAAATATTATAAAATGTAAAAGATGGTAGATTTTGTTTTAAATAGAAAAAAACATGTTTAAAAACATTTTTATGTAAGAAAAAGCTCCAAGTTTATAACTTTTATTATAATATTTATAGAAAACTCAAAGTTTTTTTCTTACTTTGCTGTGTTAATCATCTGATTAAACAATAATAACCCAATATTAGTCAGCCACATGGTGGTTGCGTAAAGAAATTTTATATAATGGAAAAAACAAATGTGAAACCAGCTACGGGAAAATTAGGAGTAATGGTCGTAGGCTTGGGAGCTGTCAGTACTACATTTATGACAGGTGTGTTAATGGTTCGTAAAGGTTTAGCTAAACCTGTGGGATCGATGACCCAGTATGACAAAATTCGTGTGGGAAAGGGAAAAGATAAAAAGTATCTTCACTACAAAGATATTGTTCCCTTGGCAAACTTAAACGACATTGTTTTCGGCTCATGGGATGTATATCCGCAGAGTGCTTATCAAAGTGCTATGTATGCCGAAGTTCTAAAAGAAAAAGATATTAATCCTGTTAAGGATGAGTTGGAAAAAATTATTCCAATGAAAGCTGCTTTTGATAAAAATTATGCAAAGCGTTTAGATGGCGATAATGTAAAATCGTGCAGCAACCGTTGGGATATGAAAGAGCAAATCAGAGAAGACATTCGTAATTTTAAAGCTACAAACGGATGCGATCGTATTGTTATTTTGTGGGCTGCTTCTACTGAAATTTATGTTCCTTTTAATGAAGAGATTCATGGTTCATTAGCTTCATTAATTAGTGCAATGAAAGCTGACGACAAAACTCATGTTGCTCCGTCTATGTGTTATGCAATGGCTGCTTTAGAAGAGGGTGCGCCTTTCATTATGGGTGCTCCGAACACAACAGTTGACATTCCCGCTATGTGGGAGTTAGCAGAGAAGGTAAAGATGCCTATAGCAGGTAAGGATTTTAAAACCGGACAAACATTGGTAAAATCAGGCTTTGCCCCGATTATTGGAACACGTTGTTTAGGTTTGAATGGATGGTTCTCTACTAATATTTTAGGGAATAGAGATGGATTGGTTTTGGATGAACCTGCTAATTTTCATACAAAAGAGGTTAGTAAATTATCAACTCTAGAGTCTATATTGGTTGCCGATAAACAACCAGATTTATATGATAATTATTATCATAAAGTACGTATTAATTATTATCCACCTCGTAATGATAATAAAGAAGGTTGGGACAATATTGATATCTTTGGTTGGATGGGTTATCCTATGCAAATTAAAATTAATTTCTTGTGTCGCGATTCTATTTTAGCGGCTCCACTTTGTTTGGATTTAGTATTACTTAGTGATCTTGCTGCTCGTGCCGGACGTTTTGGAATTCAACGTTTCTTGAGTTTCTTTTTAAAGAGTCCTATGCATGATTATACTAAAAATGAAGTTGCGGTAAACCATTTGTTTCAGCAATATACAATGCTGAAAAATGCAATTCGTGAAATGGGAGGTTATGAAGCTGATGAAGAAATAGATTAATTCATATTTTTTATTTAAAGAAAAGAGATAGGCAGAATATTGCTTATCTCTTTTTTTATTAAAAGATACTATTTCTGCCATAATTTCTTGCTTATGCCCCAACCTTTCAGTAATTTTGTCATACCGTAAAGAAAAATAAGTATGGATTCATCAAATATACAACAGATTAAATTAAAATTTGGAATTATTGGAATCTCTGATGGGCTAAACAGAGCTATTGATATAGCTTTGCAGGTTGCTCCAACAGATTTATCTGTGCTGATAACAGGAGAAAGTGGCGTTGGAAAGGAAAATTTCCCAAAGATTATTCATCAAAATAGTAGCAGAAAACATGGAAAATATATAGCAGTGAACTGCGGGGCTATACCTGAAGGAACTATTGATTCTGAACTTTTCGGCCATGAAAAAGGGGCTTTTACCGGTGCTATAGGGGAACGTGAAGGCTATTTTGGGGAGGCTAACGGAGGAACTATTTTTCTTGATGAAGTAGGAGAGTTGCCTTTATCTACGCAAGCTCGATTGTTGCGTGTTCTTGAATCCGGAGAATATATAAGAGTCGGTTCTTCTAAAGTGGAAAAAACAAATGTGCGTATTGTTGCTGCAACCA
>CAZKSK010000020.1:0-17295 GCA_964555225.1 uncultured Bacteroides sp. | reverse complement strand
TGTTAAGCAATAAAGCGTTGACGGTGATGCAACGGTACTTGGGAAGTGCACTCAGAACTTCGGTGAGTTCTTTGGCTGTAGCTGCAAAATCGCTCGAATCTTTACCTTTTGACAACATTCCGCCAATAGGGTCATAATTAATGGAACCCACCAACTTGGTCATGTCATAGCCTTTCTTTTGGAAATAGGCAACTAAAAGTTTGGCAAGTTCAACTGAATGATTCTTGCAAGTACTGAAATTCAATTCGATGCATTCAGCACAAATCCCTTTTAATAAAGTTTCTACAAAAGTTTCGCTTACATCTTTTCCTGCAATGTCAAAACATATGGAGTCTATACCTCTGTTCAATATGTCAAGAACTTTAGCATTGGCTTCAGCCGGATCATTAACTTGGATGTTTTGTCGGATATACCACGTGTTATCGTCCTTTTTTGTTCCTCTCAGATAAGGATAGACTCCGGGAAGGGCGTCTGTAGTTTTCAGTCCATCCAAATCCTCCTTACGATAAAAAGGCTTCACGTTGAATCCTTCGTTTGTTCTCCATACCAGTCTCTTTTCGAAGTCAGCGCCTTTCAGATCAACATTGATCTTATCAAGCCACTCTTGGGTGGAGGGGGCAGTGAATTCGGAAAAGAGTTTTTCTTTACTATTTACCATAGTCATTTTAATTAAGATTTTCTTTTAATTTCATAAAAACAAGCAAATTTACGAATAACATCTGACTGGGCAAAGTTTCTCTTGAAAAATAAGTGAGTTAAGTTGGCTAAATGTACAAAATTCACTAATTTTGCACCCGTTTTAAAAGTTAGTTTATGGAATGGTTAGAGGATTTATTGAATAATCCGGAATCGATAGCCCATATAGCATTGCTATATTCTGCTGTTATTGCAGTGGGTATTTATTTGGGAAAAATTAAGGTTTTTGGCATTAGTCTGGGTGTTACGTTTGTTTTGTTTGCCGGTATTATTGCAGGGCATTTAGGCTTTACGGGGAATTTGAAGATTCTTTCTTTTATTCAAGATTTCGGTTTGATTTTATTTGTTTACTGCATTGGTTTGCAGGTGGGCCCATCCTTTTTCTCTTCTTTTAAGAAGGGGGGTATAAGTATGAATATCATCGCTCTTGGCATTATTCTTTTGAATATTGTGGTAGCAATGGTTCTTTATTATACTTTGTTTGATACGCATGATCCGAAAAATTTACCGATGATGGTGGGTGTCCTTTGCGGGGCCATAACCAATACTCCGGGCTTGGGAGCTGCATCCGAAGCTCTGAATCAGGTTTATTCTAATTTACATCCCGGAGAATCAATACCTCAGATTGCTACCGGTTATGCATGTGCTTATCCTTTGGGCGTTGTCGGTATCATTGCCGCCACAATTGCCATTCGGTATATCTGTAGAATAAAATTGAACGATGAGGAAGAAGAATTACGACGTAGGGAAGCCGAAAATCCTCATTTGAAACCGCATCTCATGCATGTTGTAATGAATAATGATGCCTTGGAAGGAAAGACCTTGTTACAGGTAAAGGATTTTCTCGGACGTGAATTCGTTTGTTCCCGAATTTTACAGAACGGTCATGTGAGTATCCCGACCCGGGATACCATCTTCCACAAAGGTGACCAACTTTATATTGTTTGTGCGGAAGAGGATGCCGAACCTATTATTGCATTTATCGGTTCTGTGATAAATGTTGATTGGAATAAACAGGATGTACCTTTGGTCAGTCGTCGTATTTTGATAACACAGAATCATATTAACGGTAAGACATTGGGGCAATTGCATTTCAGTGGTATGTACGGAGTGAATGTGACTCGTGTTAATCGTTCGGGTATGGATTTGTTTGCCAACAGACATTTGGTACTGCAAGTGGGTGATCGTGTGATGTGTGTGGGTCCTCAAGATGCAGTCGATCGTGTTGCCGGAATGTTGGGTAATTCCTTGAAACGTCTGGACCATCCGAATATTCTTATGATATTTGTCGGGATTTTTATCGGTATCCTTTTTGGAAGTCTTCCATTTGCAATTCCGGGAGTTCCTACTCCCGTTAAGTTGGGCTTGGCAGGCGGTCCTTTGATTATAGCTATCCTCATAGGGAGATTTGGAAGTAAGATTCATCTGGTTACCTATACTACGATGAGTGCGAATCTAATGTTAAGAGAAATGGGACTGGTATTGTTTCTTGCAAGTGTAGGGATTAAAGCCGGGGCTAATTTCTTGCAAACAATCATCAACGGAGACGGGTTACTTTATGTAGGAGCGGGCTTTTTGATTACTATCATACCTATCCTGATTATGGGTGTAATAGCCCGTTGGCATTATAAACTCAATTACTTTACATTAATGGGTGTAATTGCAGGAAGCACTACAGATCCTCCGGCTTTGGCTTTTGCCAATCAAACGACAAATAATGATGCTCCTGCGGTAGGTTATTCAACCGTTTATCCTCTGGCAATGTTTCTTCGTATTCTTACTGCTCAATTATTGATATTGGTTTTATGCAGTTAAAAAAGAGAAGAATTTTTTTATTTGATACTTTTGTTTATATATTTGTAAAAACAACACATTTATGAAAACTTATTTGGTAACAGGAGCAGCAGGCTTTATCGGTTCGAATTACTTAAAGTATATACTTAGAGAACATTCTGATATTAAAGTAGTTGTACTTGATGCTTTAACATATGCCGGTTATTTGGGAAATATAGCTGAAGATGTTGATAATGAACGTTGCTTTTTTATAAAAGGCGATATTTGTGATGCGGATCTGGTCAAAAGGCTCTTTTCAGAATACAGGTTTGATTATGTAGTGAATTTTGCTGCCGAGACACATGTGGACCGCAGTATTGAAACTCCTCAACTCTTTCTGCAGACTAATATTTTAGGCACACAGAATTTATTGGAGATTTCAAAGCAGGCGTGGGTCACCGGTAAGGATGAAACAGGATATCCTACCTGGCAAAAAGGGGTGCGCTTTCATCAGGTCTCTACGGATGAGGTTTATGGTTCTTTAGGAGCTGAAGGCTATTTCACGGAAGAAACTCCCTTACAGCCACACAGTCCTTACAGTGCATCCAAAACAAGCGCTGATTTGATTGTTACGGCTTACAGGGATACGTATAGAATGCCGGTTTCGATAACACGCTGTTCAAATAATTATGGTCCTTATCAATTTCCTGAGAAATTGATCCCGCTAATGATCAATAACATTCTTTCGGGGAAAAAATTACCGGTCTACGGAACGGGAGTCAATGTCCGTGATTGGCTTTATGTAGAAGATCATTGCAAGGCTATAGATTTGGTTGTTAATCATGGAAAAGTTGGTGAAATTTATAATGTCGGAGGACATAATGAAAAACAAAATATAGAAATTGTCCGGTTGATGATTCGAACCATCCGTCAGATAATGGAAGAAAATCAGGCTTCTCGTATACTTCTTAAGAAAAAAGAAAAAAATGCTCAAGGAGAAATCAATATTGATTGGATTAATGATGATTTGATAAATTTTGTGAAGGATCGTTTAGGACATGATCAGCGTTATGCTATTGATCCTACTAAAATAAAGAATGATTTGGGGTGGTATCCCGAAACCGATTTCGAAACGGGTATTGTCAAGACTATCCGTTGGTATTTGGACAATCAGGAATGGATGACTCAATTGACGGACGGAGATTATCTGCGATATTATGAAGAGATGTATGGCAATCGTTGATAGGTGGTGTGCTCACCGGATTATCCGGCGAGCTCTACAACTTCCAAATCTTTGAAGTTCCCGTTATCAATAGTAAAGCGTACCAGTGTTCTGGTTTTATGAAAACCATAGATTCCGGCAGCTCCGGGATTGATGTGCAGCATATGAAGTGTCTTGTCATATTTCACTTTTAAGATATGGGAGTGCCCGCTGATGAACAGTTTGGGAGGATGTACGAACAGACTGCCTCTGATGGATGAATCATAGTTGCCGGGGTATCCTCCTATGTGTTTGATGAGGATTTCTGCATCTTCTATTGTAAAACGGTTGATTTGCGGATAAATTTTACGTATTTCTTGTCCGTCAATATTTCCATAAACAGCTCTGAACGGACGAAAAGCTGATAATTTTTCGGCCACTTCAAGAGAACCGATATCTCCTGCATGCCATATTTCATCACATGACTCAAAATATTTTAGGTATTTTTCATCCCAATAAGCGTGCGTATCCGACAATAAACCTATTCTTTTCATGATTTGTTTGCTTTTGCATTACAAAAGTACTATTTTTGTTTTAATAACCCGAAGCTAAAGATGGAAAACAAATATAGATTTTTTAAAAGGGATGTCAGTTGGCTCTCGTTCAATTACCGAGTTTTGCTGGAAGCTGAAGACAAAAATTTACCTCTTTACGAACGAATCGGTTTTATATCTATATATACCTCAAATCTGGAAGAGTTTTATAAAGTTCGTGTTGCCGACCAAATGGCTGTTGTTATGGGATTGGTTCGTGACGAAGCTTCCAATCCGAAAGAAGCCGCCGAAACATTGGCCGAGATTAATAAGGAAGTGAAAAGACAGGAGTTGGAACGTATGCGCATTTATAAAAATTTGATTATACCGGAAATGCGTAATCGGAAAATCATTTTTTATCAAAGTCCTCGGGAGGTAGAGCCTTCTCATATTCCGTTTATTTCCAATTTCTTCAGGGAAGAGATTTTTCCTTTTTTACAGCCGGTTCCGGTTAAAAAAGAGAAGTTTCATACTTTTATTCGCGATAATCGTTTATACATGGCGATTCGGTTGAAACCTAAAAATTTAAGTAATGCTCCTTTTGAATATTTTTATTTCAAATTGCCCTATAGTAAAGTTCCCCGTTTTATTGAACTACCTAAGGTCAATGATTATTATTATTTGATGTTTATCGAAGATATTATAAAAATGAATGTGAGCTTTTTATTTCCGGGCTATGAAATAGACAGTCTTTATTGTTTTAAAATATCTCGTGATGCAGATATTTACATTGACGATGTGATCACAAAGCCAAAAGCGGAAGATGAAATGGTCGATCAGTTGAAAATGAAAGTCAATAAGCGTAAAATAGGAGCCGTATGTCGTTTTGTTTATGATAGTTATATGCCACAGGATTTTCTCGAATACTTATCGAATGCATTGGATATAAATTCAAAGGAATGGGTTCCGGGTGATCGCCATTTGAGTTTGGAAGATCTTGCTTCGCTTCCGTGTCCGAAACCTGAATTGAGGTCTATTCATAAGCCTTGCCCCATTAAATTGCCGTACCTGAAGGAACGGGGTTCTATTGCACGCGTCGTGAATCGCCATGATTTACTGCTATTCTATCCGTATCATTCTTTTGATCATTTCATTGATTTTCTTTATGAAGCCGTACATGATCCTTTCTGTAAAGAAATTATGCTTACACAATATCGTGTAGCCGAAAATTCGGCAGTGATCAATACATTGATAGCTGCTGCTCAAAATGGGAAGAAAGTTACTGTATTTGTAGAATTAAAGGCCCGCTTCGACGAAGAAAATAATTTGGCTACCGCCCAGATGATGGAAGCGGCTGGAATTCATATCATCTTTAGCATACCTAAATTGAAAGTACATGCAAAAGTGGCTTTAGTATTAAGAGAGAACAAAGAAGGCAAGTTGATAAGAAGTTATGGATATATCAGTACCGGTAATTTTAATGAGAAGACAGCTCGTCTTTATGCAGATGTCGGGCTGTTTGTCACTAATCCGACTTTAGTAAAGGATTTGCATAATTTGTTTTTAACATTGCAGAAAAAAATAGAGAATCCGGTATTTAAAAGTCTATTGGTTGCACGTTTCAATTTGGTGCCTTCTCTGAAAAATCTGATAAAGAATGAAATACGTTTTGCTCGAAAAGGTCTTGGTGGACGAATCGTTTTAAAGATGAATGCCTTACAGGATCCGCTTATGATTGAAGAGCTTTATAAGGCAAGCGAAGCGGGAGTTAAAATCGATTTGATTGTAAGGGGTGTATGCTGCTTGATACCCGGTCAGCCATTCAGCAGTAATATTCGTATTACGCGTATTGTTGACAGCTTTTTGGAACATGCGCGGGTTTGGTATTTCGGTAATGGAGGTAAGCCGAAGATTTTTTTAGGTTCTCCCGATTGGATGAAGAGAAATCTTTATAAACGTATAGAAGCCGTGACTCCTGTTCTTCAAAAAAATACGAAACAGCAATTAATCGATATGCTTGAAATAGAATTGAAAGATAATATGAAGGCTTGTTGGATTGACGAAAACCTTCAAAACATTTTTAAACATCCATCTCCGGGAGAAAAAAGTATCCGTTCACAATATGCATTTTATGAATATCTTAAGAAGCGGAAAGAGCAAATCTAGATTCCTAATTTTTCTTTGATGAATTGCTCACAGAAATCGGCTGTTTTTTCTAATCCTAGAAAAGATGAATTAATGCAGAGATGGTATGTTTCTGCGGCACCCCATTTTTTATTACTGTAATAGTTATAAAATGAAGCTCGTTTTTTATTCCCCTTTTCTATCAAGTTCATGATCTGGCTGTCATTCATTTCCGGAAATTTTATTTTCAGTCTGTCAATGCAATCTTTTTCATCGGCATTGATAAATATATTTACGCAACGAGGGTTATCGCGAAGTACGTAATCGGCGCAACGACCGATAAAAATGCAAGATTCTTTTTCTGCTATATGGCGGATGGCTTCACTTTGGAAATTGAATAGAGAGTCATTGGAAAGATAGCAGTCATACATTCCATTTCCTAACAGGGGCATACGAAATCCAAAATAATTGCTGCCACGATAGTTTGATGAAGTCTCGTCTGCTTTTTCGAAAAATTCTTTTCCGAAACCGCTTTCTTTTGCTGCGACATCCAGTAATTCTTTATCATAAAAAGAAATATGAAATTTTTCAGAAAGGATTTTGGCTATCGATTTGCCTCCACTGCCTAATTGGCGACCGATGTTTATAATATAATGTTCGTTCATATGTGTAAATGTATTGATGGGTTAATCTTTAAGTATTTGACAGTACTGTTTGTCGATGAAAAATCTTGAATTGTCTTATTAAGAAGATAGCAGCTACTAATGACGCCATTGTATCGGAAACAGGCATACTGAGCCATACACCGTTTAATTCCAAGAGCGGAGGAAAGAATATCAAGCCGGGTAATAAGAACAGCAATTGTCTTGTCAGTGACAAGAAGATCGCAATCTTTGCTATACCGATACTCTGAAAAAAGTTAGTAGTAACCATTTGAAATCCAATGATTGGAAATGCTGCGAAAATTATTCGCATGGCGTTGGCCGATATGTCAACCAGTGTTTTATCGGATGTGAATATGGAACAGACTTCATTGGGTAGTAATTCACCGATTAAAAATCCGGTACATGTAATCAGAGTAGCACCTCCGATTGTCAGCTTAAGAACTTTTGTAACACGCGGAAATAGTTTTGCTCCGAAATTAAATCCAGCAATAGGTTGCATGCCCTGATTTAATCCCATTACAATCATGATAAAAACGAATGAGATGCGGGCTGTAATGCCGTAGGCACCGATAGCTAAATCTCCTCCATATTGATGCAATCTGTTATTAACCAGTATAACTATAAAACAGGCTGTCAGGTTCATTAAGAACGGAGATAGCCCGATAGCTATTGTATCTTTAACTATTTTTCGGTCCAGACTATAAGTTCCTTTTTCTAAATGGATCAGTTCTTTTTTGTTTGAAAAAATAGTCAGTTGCCAAACCATTGAAACAATTTCAGACAAAATGGTTGCAATCGCTGCTCCTTGTATACCCCAATCGAACACATAAATGAATAACGGGTCAAGCAACGTATTGAGGACTTCTGCTACGATCGTTGCATACATGGCATGTTTGGGATGCCCTGAGGCCCGAAGCATGGCATTTAATCCCAGATACATATGACTAAAGACGTTACCCAGCAGGATAACAACCATATAATCTTTGGCATAGGGCAGGGTTGCACTGCTCGCTCCGAAAAAATACAGGATGGGATCGAGAAATATCAATGAGATTGTGCTGAATAGAATTCCTATGATTAAGTTCAAAGTCACTACATTGCCTAGGACTTTTTTTGCGGAAGCATAATCTTTTTGTCCTAAGCGAACGGAAACCAAAGTGGAAGCTCCAACACCTACCATGGCGCCGAAAGCAGCAGCAAGATTCATGAAAGGGAAGGTGATAGCCAGACCGGAAATAGCCATAGCACCTACTCCTTGTCCGATAAAAATACTGTCGACCATGTTATACAAGGATGAAGCCGTCATTGCTATGATAGCGGGAATGGCATATTGCATCAGCAGTTTTCCTACCTTTTGCGTTCCTAATTCAGTTGCTGCACCTTTTATAGCCATATCTTCGTTTTTTTTGCATATGCAAAGGTACTATTTTTTCTTTTTCTTTTGTTACCTTTGCCAAAAGATGAGTAAAAATATGAATAAAAAAAGGGTTTTAGTAGGAATGAGTGGAGGCGTAGACAGTACTGCAACTTGTTTGATGTTGCAAGAGCAGGGCTATGAGGTTCTGGGAGTGACTATGCGTACATATGATTCTCCTGCAAAATTTAAGCAATATAATAAGTCTCAACCTGATTATGTGGTTGAAGCCAGAATCCTTGCAAAGAAGCTCGGAATCGAGCATCATATTGCCGATTTGCGTAAACGGTTTCAGAAACAGATTATTACTTCTTTTATCGATGAGTATATGAAAGGTCGGACTCCGAATCCTTGTGTTTTGTGTAATCCTTTATTCAAATTCAAGATGTTGACGGAATGGGCCGACAGATTAGATTGTGCATACATCTCTACAGGTCATTATTCGCGTATAGTCCCGTATAGAGATCGACTTTATATTGAAATGGGAAATGATCCTAAAAAAGATCAGAGCTATTTTTTGTGGCGACTGAGTCAGGATGTTCTGGAGCGTTGTATTTTCCCTTTGGGCGGATGGACAAAAGTTCAAGTGAGAAAATATTTGCTGGATAAAGGTTTTGAAGCAAAGGCCAAGGAAAGTGAGAGTATGGAAGTTTGTTTCATTGAAGGCGATTATCGTGATTTTCTTCGTGAACAAGTTCCCGATATTGATCATCGGATCGGGGAGGGGAATTTTGTAGATGAGTTAGGTCGTAAGTTAGGTAAACACAAGGGCTTCCCGTATTATACGATAGGACAACGTAAGGGGTTGGAAATTGCATTGGGCCAGCCAGCCTATGTCCTTAAATTGAATCCGGAGAAAAATACGGTAATGCTGGGCTCAGCAGAAAATTTGAAAGCACAGTATATGTTGGTTGAGAATATGATGGCGGTTAATTCAAATGAAATTTTCGGTGGGAAAGATTTAACAGTTCGTATTCGTTATCATGGAGAACCTATTCCTTGTGAGGTGAGTAAGTTGGATGATGGAGGCGAGCTGGTCCATTTTTTTGGTGAAGCGTCAGCTGTGACTCCAGGTCAGAGTGCTGTATTTTATTGTGGCAAACGTCTTTTAGGAGGTGCTTTTATAGCTTCTCAAAGAGGCATTGGAGTCTTTATAAAATAAAAAAATGGATGAAGCGTTGACATTATATGAACTGAATGGTCTGATAAAGGAAAGAATCTCGGAAGCCTTTCCGTCGGAATACTGGCTACAGGCTGAATTGGGAGAAGTACGTGAACACTCCAGCGGACATTGTTTTATAGAGTTTGTTCAAAAAAATGATCGGGGTAATGGTTTGGTGGCAAAGGCGCGCGGAACAATTTGGAATAATGTTTATCGGATGTTTAAGCCTTATTTTGAAAAAGAAACGGGTCAGAGTTTTGTTGCGGGGTTGAAAGTTTTGGTGAAAGTTGCAGTTGAATTTCATGAATTGTATGGTTATTCTTTGACAGTCTTGGATATTGATCCCACCTATACGGTAGGAGATATGGCCCGAAAACGAAAAGAAATACTTGAGCGTTTACAGCAGGAAGGCGTACTTTCTTTGAATAAAGAATTGGAACTGCCTTTCCCGGTACAACGTATAGCAATCATATCATCTCCGACAGCTGCCGGCTATGGGGATTTTTGTCACCAGTTACAACATAATCAGGAAGGTTTCGTCTTTTATACAAAACTTTTCCCTGCCGTTATGCAGGGGGAAGAGACCGAGAGAAGTGTTATCCGGGCTTTAAACGATATCTATATGGAGCAAGAACATTGGGATGTCGTTGTTTTGATTCGAGGAGGAGGAGCTACATCTGATTTGTCTAGCTTCGATTCTTATGATTTGGCGGCCAATTGTTCTCAATTTCCACTTCCTATACTTGTAGGACTTGGTCATGAAAGGGATGAAACCGTACTTGATTATGTGGCGCATACCAGCGTGAAAACGCCGACTGCCGCCGCCGCATTTTTAATTGATCTTGCAGAAGAGGCCTCAGAAGCTATAGATGATTGTGCCTCTCGGATAACATCAGCTATAGAACATTTGATGTCTGCTGAAAAAATGAGAATCCAAAGTCTTGGAGTTCGTTTGCCTGCAAAGGTCCTTCAGCGTATTTCCGAAGAAAAATATCATATCCAGAATTATGGGAATCGTTTACAGCAGGCTTATTTCGTAAGGAAACAAAAAGAACAATATGAAATTCTCGGTTGGGAGCAGAAGATCCCTTTCGTTTTGAAACAGGTCCTTGATAGAGAAAAACAAAGATTGCAAAATTTGGAACAGACCTTAGAGATTGTGTCACCTGAACGAGTTCTTCAACGCGGTTACAGCCTTACATTAAATAAAGACGGGAAAGCCGTAATCGATGCATCAACATTGGAAGAGGGAGATTATTTGGTAAGTAGGTTTGCAAAAGGACAGTCGATCAGTATCGTAAAATCATTAAATACAGAAAATAATGAAAGAACAGACGTATGAGGAAGCTATGAAACAGCTCGAAAAAATAACCAGTCAGATAGAGAGTGGTGAATTGGATATCGATCATTTATGTGACCAGTTGAAAGAAGCTCAGAAATTGATTAAATTCTGCAAAGATAAATTATATAAGACGGATGAAAATGTTCAAAAGATACTTGAGTCCGTCACAAATAAATGAAAAAATATAGTTTTTTTCTTAAATTAGGAATAATTTATGTAATTTTGTTCATCAATTGGAACTATGGTATTTAATTAAATAATAATGAAAGAATTGGATTGGAGTAATTTGTCTTTCGGATATATAAAGACAGATTATAATGTTAGAATTTACAATCGTAACGGTCAATGGGGCGAAACCGAAATCAGTAGTAGTGAATATCTTAATATTCATATGGCTGCTACAGCGTTGCACTATGGTCAAGAATGTTTCGAAGGCTTGAAAGCTTATCGTGGTAAAGACGGACAAGTTCGTATTTTCCGTGTGGAAGACAATGCGCAACGTATGATTGACACATGTAAGGGATTATTAATGGCAGAACTTCCGGTAGAACGCTTTGTTGAAGCAGTGAAAAAGGTCGTGAAATTGAACGAACGTTTTATTCCTCCTTATGAAAGCGGTGCAACGCTTTATATTCGTCCATTATTGATCGGTACAGGTGCTCAAGTTGGTGTTCATCCGGCAAACGAGTATATGTTTCTGGTTTTTGTAACTCCTGTTGGACCTTACTTCAAAGGTGGTTTTTCTACGAATCCTTATGTGATTATCCGTGAATTCGATCGTGCAGCTCCTCTTGGTACGGGATGTTTTAAAGTAGGCGGTAATTATGCGGCCAGTTTACGTGCAAACAAGAAAGCTCATGACTTAGGTTACAGTTCCGAGTTCTATTTGGATGCCAAAGAGAAAAAATATATTGATGAATGCGGTGCAGCCAATTTCTTCGGCATTAAAAACAATACATATGTTACGCCGAAATCATCATCTATTTTGCCTTCTATTACCAATAGAAGTTTAATGCAGTTGGCAGAAGATTTAGGTATAAAGGTCGAACGTCGACAGATTCCTGAAGAAGAATTGAATACATTTGAAGAAGCCGGAGCTTGCGGAACTGCAGCGGTTATAAGTCCGATTGAGAAGATTGATGACATTGAGAACGGTAAGACTTATGTTTTCTCCAAAGATGGTAAACCGGGTCCTGTCAGTACGAAATTGTATCACAAACTTCGTGCAATTCAGTATGGTGATGAACCGGATATTCATAATTGGGTTACTATATTAAAATAAGAAAATGACAGTATGTCGAGTATCCGCGGATTTATGACGATTTGAAAAAAGGTGGATGGGCAGAGGTAAATTGGAAAAATTTGCAGATATGCGTACTTATTCGCATGTCTTTGAATATCCGTATTCAGTTGTGGACAATGTACCTTTCATTATGAAGGGACATTGGAACCGTGATTTCTTTAAAAATGACAATCCTATAGTTCTTGAACTAGGGTGCGGAAAAGGTGAGTATACTGTAGGGTTGGCACGTCTTTTTCCGGATAAGAATTTTATTGGTGTCGATATAAAAGGGAGTCGGATGTGGAGTGGCGCTACGGAATCTTTGAAAGAGGGTTTAACAAACGTAGCTTTTTTGCGCACGAATATAGAAATTATCGAGCGCTTTTTTGCAGAAAATGAGGTTTGTGAAATTTGGCTGACCTTTAGTGACCCTCAAATGAAGAAGGTTACCAAGCGACTTACAAGTACTTTTTTTATGGAGCGTTATCGTCGTTTTTTGGTACCTGACGGAATCATACATTTGAAGACGGATAGCAATTTTATGTTTACTTATACAAATTATATGATAGAGAAAAACCATTTGCCTGTACTTGTTAAGACTGAGGATCTTTATCATTGTGGATTGGTGAATGAAATTCTTGGTATTCAGACCTATTATGAACAGCAGTGGTTGACGCGTGGATTGAACATTAAATACATAAAGTTTCGGCTGCCTCAAGAAGGAATCTTGTTGGAGCCGGATATAGAAATAGAAATGGATGAATATCGCAGTTACGGGCGAAATAAACGCAGTGAATTGCAAATGAGTAAATAATAAAGATAAATTTAAATTATGACTATATATCCTAAATTGATATTGGATGCATTGGCAACCGTACGTTATCCCGGGACAGGAAAAAATCTTGTTGAAGCCGGAATGGTAGAGGACAATATTCGCATAGACGGAATGAAGGTCTCTTTTTCTTTAATATTTGAAAAACCTACGGATCCGTTTATGAAGTCTGTTATTAAAGCTGCGGAAACGGCTATTAAAACATATGTCAGCGAAGATGTAAATATTGAAGGAAATATTTCTGTTAAGACTATTCAGCAGGCTCGTCCCGAAGTAGGAAAGTTATTGCCTCAAGTGAAGAATATTATTGCAGTGTCTTCCGGAAAGGGAGGGGTTGGAAAATCAACTATTGCGGCGAACTTGGCGGTTGCTCTTGCCAAAGCAGGATATAAGGTCGGACTTTTGGATGCCGATATATTCGGACCTTCCATGCCTAAAATGTTTCATGTAGAAGATGCACGTCCGTATGCAGAAACCGTTGATGGACGTGATTTGATTGTTCCTATTGAGAAATACGGTATTAAATTGCTTTCTATCGGTTTCTTTGTAGATCCGGATCAGGCTACACTTTGGCGTGGAGGTATGGCTAGTAATGCGTTGAAACAACTTATAGGAGATGCAAAATGGGATGATTTGGACTATTTTCTCATTGATTTGCCTCCGGGTACGAGCGATATTCACTTAACTATTGTACAAACATTGGCACTTACCGGGGCGATTGTAGTGAGTACACCACAAGCAGTGGCTTTGGCCGATGCGCGAAAGGGAATCAATATGTTTACTAATGACAAAGTGAATGTCCCTATTCTGGGCTTGGTGGAAAATATGGCATGGTTTACGCCGGCAGAACTTCCGCAGAATAAATATTATCTTTTCGGAAAAGAGGGCGCAAAACATTTAGCGGAAGAAATGAATGTACCGTTGTTGGGACAGATACCTATTGTGCAAAGTATTTGCGAAGGTGGTGACGAAGGTGAACCTGTTGCACTTAACGAGAACAGTATTACCGGCCGTGCTTTTGCCTATTTGGCCGAGGCTTTGGTAGAGCAAACCGAAAAGCGGAATAAAGAGCAGAAACCTACCAAGATAGTTGAAATTCATAAATAAGAAAGTTCCTGGTGTAAAGGATTTTTATAGGATGAACAAAATAAGATAATGCAAAAACTATGAAATTAGATGGATTTGGAATATTTGTAAAAAATATGCCTGTAATGGTACGCTTTTATCGTGATGTTCTGGGATTTGAAATAAAAGAAGAGGAAAATACTTCTAATGTTTATTTGGAAAAGGACGGGACTCTTTTTCTTCTTTATCGCCGGACGGATTTTGAAAAAATGACGAATAAAAGTTTTACTTATGCAGAAGGAATGAATGGTCATTATGAGATTGCACTAAGCGTGGAAAATTATGCTGCAGTGGATTCGGCCTATAATGATGTTGTTGCTAAAGGTGCCTTTTCCGTAATGAACCCTACTACTGAACCCTGGGGGCAGAGGACTTGTTATGTTGCAGATCCCGAAGGTAATGTTATTGAAATAGGTTCTTTTGTAAAGTAAATTTTGACGGAATTCTGAAGAATCTGTCTGCTTGGAAGCATATCTCGTGACTTTGGAAAATTTTGGTTGTATTATGCTTTATTGATCGAATTATGGAATAATAATTATAATGCCTTATGATATTAAAAAAAATAATTCATTTCTTTATTGTATTTGTATTATCTGTAAATGCTTTTTCACAGAATATGCTGCCTTTAGACTGGAATATCGATTTTAAAAGTAATTTTTCCGTCGATTCAAGAAATGCTAAACGACATTCTGTAATAAATACTTTGCTTTCATGGGAGAGACAGGGCTATTTTTCCGGAGACGGAGACTGTTTGCTATCGGCTTCTTTCAATATGAAGAATATTAATAAGGCATATTTACTTAATATTAGAATGGGATGTGTAGTCAACGGTATTAGTATCAATGGGAAAATTGTAGTGCCTAATATTAAGGATGTTTTTAAGGAAGATACATATCAGAGTTTTATAATTCCGAGAGATGTACTGATTAAAGGTAAGAATAAAATCGTGTTAGATTGTTCTTCTTTGGGATATACAGGAGGTGTTAGCAATACCCTTTTGGAATTAAGGCCTCGCAATGACAAATGTAAAGAAAATGTACGAATTTCTTTGCCCGAGAAAGATCATGTTTGTTTAGATCATAATAAGTCTATTACTATTCATTATCACGCTGCAAAAAAACAGGCTTTATTGAAATTAAACATTGAAACGGATTTTCATAAACAAGTTTTAGACAGTACATTCGTCGTTTCGAATAAGGATTCCATTGTTACTTTTGATTTAAATAAATTTTGTAAGTCATCTGGCTTTTATCAATTAATGGCAGTCTTGCATGGTAAATGTTATTCCGGAAATGCTCAATGGCTGGCAGTTCAACCTGAAAAAGTCTTATGTGGTCATAATGCAGTCAATGGTTTTGATGAATATTGGGGCAAAGCGATGGCGGAACTTTCTAACATTTCACCCGATTTTAAATTGTTGAAGGTGGATTCGTTATGTAAGAAAAGTTATAGAGACGTGTATATTGTTGAAATGAAATCTTTGAATTCTCTTACAGTTCGTGGTTATTATTTTGTTCCGCGTGCAGGAGGAGTTCATCCTGCTGTACTTCAAGTTCCGGGTTATGGTTGGGGATTTGAAAATATTGATGGAATGCTTAATGATAAAACGAATAGAATAGAACTTGCTTTATGTGTAAGAGGACATGGTATCAGCGCAGATGTTTTTAATCCGGGTTTCGGGACACCCGGAATATGGGGCTATAAACTTTATGACAGAGATAGTTTGGCTTATCGGGGCATATATATGGATTGTGTAAGAGCTGTCGATTTTTTATGCAGTCGTCCGGAAGTCGATGCTATGCGTATCGCTGTTAAAGGTGGAAGTCAGGGTGGAGGATTGGCACTTGCGACAGCCGCCCTTTGTTCCGATAGAATAGCTGCGTGTGCCTATTTCGACCCCTTTCCTTGCGATATGCGGCATCAAATAAAAATACGTACTACTTGCGAAACCGAATTAAAGAATGATTTGGCTTACTATGGTAATATCTGTTCTTTCCAAAAAATACTTTATAATCAAGATTATATAGATACCGCTTCGTTTGCACCGAAAATAAAATGTAAAGTCTTATTTACGGCGGCTTTATTTGATGATGATTGTCCTGTCCATGTAGGGTTTACTGCATATAATCTTATTAAATCGAAGAAACAATATAAAGTCTATCCGAATGACGGACATATTCAAGGCTTTAGTCACGATGATTATATTATGAAGTGGCTGGATGATACATTGAAATAAAACGATTGAAATTGCAGTTCACCGATATTTTTCTCTTGGTTCACCGATGAAATATTGCAAAACAATGTTATGGGCGATATTTTTGTGTAATCAAAATAATTATACGAAAGTCGTATTATTTGTTTTGTCAATTAAAAATTTAATAAAAACGATATGAAAAAAAGAGGTTTAAAAAATCTTCTAGTCGGAGGATTAATCGTTGTAGTAGGTCTTTTGTATTTGTTGTTTAATTTGGGTATATTACCCGGAGTTTGGAGAGGTGTCATTTTGTCTTGGCAATCCTTATTAATATTATTAGGTGTTATAGGAATGTATCGTCATCATTATGTCAGTGGATTAATTCTTATGGCAATAGGTGTTTATTTTCTGCTACCTCAGTTATCTGTTGTAATGGGTTTTTATTATTCGGGAGTTATAATGAGGTCTGTTTTATGGCCCGTTTTAATTATTGCTTTTGGGATACTCATAATGTCTCATCGTCATCATTTTCATGAACATTATAAAATTCAGAGCAGAACAAGTTCAACAGAAGGGAAAATTGATTACAATCTTGTAATGAATGGTGTTGATGAAGTTTTCCTTGAACCGGTATTTCGTGGAGGTGAGATCAATGCAATTCTTGGCGGAGCTAAATTGGACCTGCGCAGAACAACTCTTCCTGAAGGTGATACGGTGTTGAAAATTAGCTCAATCTGTGGAGGCGTCACGTTGTTGATTCCATGGGATTGGAATGTGGTAGTATATAATGATACTATTCTTGGAGGATTTGCTGATCATCGGCATGGCAATGGAGTTTATGTAGATCGCAGATTAATAATAGAAACCAGTTTTATATTGGGTGGAGGTAGTATAGAATGATTCGCAATCCAATACTTCATGACACAATAGTCCGTCTGTATCATATTGTTTT